>DUGO01000047.1:3468-3644 GCA_013331375.1 Candidatus Methanoperedentaceae archaeon
GAGAGAGGAATTTTTGCGTCTCTGGGATTGGTGCGGCGAACATTTCAGGGTACCGAGTCGCTTCCATGGTTACGTGAGGCAGGGGTGGGAGGTACTGACGTATATTGAAACGCAGATAAGCACCATGCAAAATCGACAGCTATAGGCTCTGCACTTTAAGTACGGGGTTTGTGACT
>DUGO01000048.1 GCA_013331375.1 Candidatus Methanoperedentaceae archaeon
GCCCCACGTATTCAGCCCTGAAGTGCGCAGTGAGCGAATCGACGATGAGAAGCCTCACGGGCTTATCCTTGAGGTTCCTTGAAAGCTCGGACGCAGCCTCAACAAGCAGTATCTCGTGATTGGAATTGTACGCGCGCGCGACATGCACGTTCCTGAGAAACTCCGTGGGGTCATACTCTTCGCCGTGTTTTGCCGAGAGCCCTGCCACCATCTGTACTATCCTCTCAGGTCTGAACGTATTTTCAGTATCAATAACGATGGCTGAGCCGTCAAGCCCTCCCTTTTCCCTGGGCAGCTGCACGTTGACAGCAAGCTGGTGCGCAACCTGTGTCTTTCCAGAGCCGAACTCCCCGTAGAACTCGGAAATCGCCTGGGTCTCAATGCCGCCGCCCATCAGCTCATTGAACGCCGTGCTCCCAATGTTTAGCTTGCCTATCTGTTTTCTCCGGTCAAGCACAACATCCCCGGTCTCAAAGCCCCCGACATTTGCAGCCTGGCGCGCCGCACTGATAATCTTTGATGCTGTGGATTCTCCCATATCCGCGACAAGGACAAGCTCAGCGGGGGACGCAACGGCTATCGCCTCAATCGTGCTGAAGCCAGCCTCCTTCAGCTTGTCAGCTGTCGCAGGTCCTACACCCGGTAAATCTTCTATTGCAATCTCTTCTGTCATTTTATTCCTCCGGTGCACAGTTTGATGTCCGGTGCACATTTCTTAGATGGATATTGATGAATTAAAGGTTTTGAAAGCGGGGCGAAAGTATTCAGCCTGTTCTTTATCCGCAGTCTGTCCTGCCCTCACCTGCTGAGCACCCTGACCCTGCTGCGCGCACCTACGCTCAGTTCAATCTCGCTGTTCCGCCCTGACTTTGCATAGCAGTCGATGATCTGTATTTTGCTGCCGATGTCGATTTCTCCGACAATGTCGGCATGGTCGCCCCACAGCGCCACGCGCACCCTGCCCGTGTCATCGGAAATATAGATGTTCGCGACCTTGCTCTTCGTGCCGTCGCTGCGCTCGAACTCGCGCGGCTGCTCAAGCCCGGTCACATGCCCCTCCACGCTGTACGCCGCGTTAGCCTCAACATCAGCGATGCGGGTCATCGTCTCCGAATAGTCTATCTTCCGATCGCTCTTCCTTACCTGTCCCTGGTTCCCGACGTGCAGCTCGACCTGACCTGAGAACGTGTTCTCTTTTGTGTATGCGTTGACTATCTCATAAGTTGTCCCTGCAGCCAGTTCCATTGCAGTATGAGGCTCCCAGAGAACCACCCGCATTTTGCCGGTCCCATCACCGATGAGGATATTCCTCACATTCCCGGAAGAGCCGTCCTTCCGCTTGAACTGGCGCACGGAACCCGCATCAACCAGTTTTCCCGTGACGCTTACCCCGCTGAGCCCGCCTTTTATCTCGTCGATTTTCCGGGTCTGCATGTCTATATTCACATCCCCGGCGATATGCTCAACCCCGCCGCTTCTCCCCACATTGATTTCAACCCCGCGGAGACCAGCCTTGGCAAAGCCCTTGACCATCAGGTTATGCCCTGGTTTGATATCCCCTATCCTGACAAGGTCCGCGATGTCATCCCACAGCGCCACCCGGACTGAACCGGTTTCGTCCCCAACAACGATGTTAGCCACCCTGCCGCCTGAGCCGTCTGCCCGTGAGAACTCCCTGACCGGAGACACGGATATGACCTTCCCTGAAAAACATACATTGCCGCTCTCTGCTGTGATATTTTTTATTTTGGTAGTATCAGGCACGCCCATTGCGTGCGCAACGAGCATCGCAGCAGCATGCCTTGTGCAGATGCCTCCCATCTCCTCATGCTTTGCATCCACAGCAGCGAGAAACTCGTCATACGAGAGCTTGTCCTTTACTTTTTCATATACTTCCTGTATATCATCGGGCTCCATCGCGCGAGTAGAAGCTGCGATTGATAATAAAAGTAGCCATTTTGATTTTCTTGGTTCATAATCCGGAAATTTATTTCGCTCGAATTTTTTCGCCAGGTGACAAGTCAAAAGAGCTCATGGTGAAAATGACGAAGTGAAACCGTAAAATCGAATGATATGTCCTGACATCTAAGCACAGGGGCTGATTTAAATTCGCAAATGAGTCATGGATTGGAGGCTGCATTGCGCTTTGAATCGGATTTGATTACTGCAGCGGCAGACGTTAATCATAAAGATTAAATATCATGAAAAATAAGTACAAATTACAGCGTCCTGCAGAAAGCCTCCTGAAAGCTTTACTAACCTGCTATACTGCTGCGGGGCGCTACTACTTCTTTTCAATGAAGCCTGATGCAAGGAGCGCAGAGCCCACCGCGCCTATGTACTGCGCATTCTTCGGCACGATGACCTTCACCCTGAGCAGCTCCTCAACCGCCTTCGGCAGCCCCTCGATGAGCGATGTCCCTCCAACCATGAGCACGGGCTCTTTAACATCTATCTCCTGCAGCTGCTCCGCAACCGAGTGGCAGGCTGCGGCTGCAACGTCCTCGGGACGCGCGCCCTGTGCAAGCGAGTTGACGAGCGACTGGATGCCAAACACAATGCAGTAGCTGTTCATGATAACATTCCTGTAATTACCCTTCAGCGCCAGCGGTCCGAGCTCGTTTATGCCCACGCCGAGCCTCTTGGCTGTCATCTCAAGGAACCTG
>DUGO01000051.1 GCA_013331375.1 Candidatus Methanoperedentaceae archaeon
AATTTTTGACCGCCATTGACAGAGGTCGCCTCTGGCAGGGCTCATAGACATTACTTTGCTGTGGTTCTCGATACTGCTGACGATTCGGGTATTCTTAAAAATATCAAGGACTGCAGGGCTCCTGCTCATACCGTACCTTATCTGGGTAAGCTTCGCCGCGGTACTTAATTTTGCTATCTGGAGGCTCAATCCCTGAAAGCAAAGCAAGCGAAAGAAGTTTCTGACAGCCAAGCAAAAAGTTTTTGCGTAAGGTCGCCAAAGTGAGCGGGGTGTTCTTTTGAAAGTACACGCATATACTGTTGACGGGATACCATTGATACGACAGGGAGATGACCTTGCTGGCATCATCTGCGGGAGGACGCATCTCCAGGACGGGGACATCGTCGTCATATCATCGACCGTGGTCTCAAAAGCAGAGGGCAATTTGCGACCTGTGAAAGCAATCTCTGCAGGCGCAGAGGCACAGCGCATAGCTCTCGGTAGCGGCAGGGAGCCCGAGTTCGTCCAGGCTGTGCTCGATGAGAGCGAGGAGGTACTGCTCGAATCGCCGTTCCTGCTTGTAAAGAGGCGCAACGGGTACATCTGCGTGAACGCTGGCATCGACAGGTCGAACATCGAGGACGGGTATCTCCTGCTCCTGCCGCCCCACCCTGATGCGAGCGCGAGGAGGCTGCAGGATGCCATCAGGGAAAAGACCGGAGTTGATGTGCGCGTCATGATAACGGACACGTCAGGGCGGGCGTTCAGGATAGGGCAGACCGGTGCTGCTATAGGCATCGCAGGCATCCCAGCCACAAAGGACTGGAGGGGGACAAGGGACCTCTTCGGCAGGGTGCTTGAGGTCAAGAACGAAGCGATAACAGACGAGCTCGCAGGGTTTTCAAACCTCCTCATGGGCGAAGGTGACGGTGGCACGCCCGTGGTGGTGATACGGGGGCTGGAGCTTGGTCCCGCCAATGATAACGGTATCCGGGAACTCTACAGACCCGAAAGCGAGGACGTAATACTGAAGGCGCTGCGTGAGACGGCAAAAGTCCGCGGGTGAGCCAGTTATCTGTTTTTAAAGTATTTCTTCAAGTATATACACTGATGTGTACATATCGATTTCTACCTACCCGATTTTCCGGGGAACAGCCACATTTATAAGCACACTGCATCATCTGATTGATTCTGTATGCCTGAGATAATATTCACAGGTCGCTCCAATGTGGGCAAATCCTCGCTGATTCGCGCGCTGTCAGGGAAAAAAGTGCCTGTGGGAAAGCGCCCGGGCGTAACGCTCGCGCCCCTGCGGCTCAGGTTCGCAGACCTCACGATAACAGACATGCCGGGTTTCGGGTTCATGAGCGGCGTCGATGAGAAAAAGCGGGAGCGCATAAAGGATGTGATAGTGAAATACATCGAGGACGGCGCAGCAGAGATTCTCCTTGCAGTGCTTGTGGTTGACGCGCGGTCTTTTTCAGAAGTCGTTGACAGGTGGCGCGCAAGGGATGAAATTCCGGTTGAGGTCGAGATGTTCGAGTTCCTGCACGAGCTCGACCTGGACGTGGTCGTGGCTGTCAACAAGATGGACAACGTGAGCGACAGGGATGAGGTGCTCGACGGCATAGCGCAGAGGCTTGGCATGTTCCCGCCATGGAGGCAGTGGACTGACGTTATCGCGCCCGTGAGCGCAAAGAAAGGCGATGTCGGGGCGATAAGTTCACTTATAAAGGGGCGGCTGCATTCGGCAAAGAGGGACGATTTGCTGAGGTTCATTAGATAGCACGCTATGCAGCGTTGTCCATGCACGATGGTAGGTAAAATGGATGCTTTTCGGGTGCATAAAGAACTACGAAGAGGGCAGTCATAATCCCCGGACTATAATTCCGAAGCCTGCAGAGCGTTTCTTGCATGGTGTACGTCCTGCGTCCGTATATATTTCCAACCCATTTCAGCAATTACCGACCTGAGCCGTGGCAGCCCGCGCGCGCCGCCCCCCCGGCGCAGAAGCGGGCTCGATGTTTCTATGATTCTTCGCACCAATGTATCTGGCAGCCTCATCAGAACGAAAAGATAAAGTTCTCACACTTCAATTAGCCCTGAGAACTAAGAGGTATTGCATGAAGATACTCGTGAGCGACCCGATATCTGAGCAGGGAATTGATATCCTCAGGCAGGAGTTCGATGTTGACACAATCACAGGTCTCCCGCAGGCAGAGCTGATAAAGAAAATCCCGGACTACCAGGCGCTTGTGGTCAGGAGCGAGACCAAGGTAACGCGCGAAGTGATAACAGCAGGCAGGAACCTGAAAATCATAGGTCGCGCCGGGGTTGGGGTGGATAACATTGACGTAAATGCAGCCACTGAGCGGGGCGTGATAGTGGTCAATGCTCCCGAGGGCAATACGATATCTGCTGCAGAGCACACCTTTGCAATGATGATGGCAATGTCACGGAACATCCCGCAGGCGACCGCCTCGCTCAAGTCAAAGAAATGGGAGCGCTCAAAGTTCATGGGCGTTGAGCTGCGGGGCAAGACGCTCGGCATCGTGGGCATAGGCAGGATAGGCGCTGAAGTGGCAAAGCGTGCGGCGGCATTCGAGATGAAGCTCATTGCATATGACCCGTTCATCTCAAAGGAGCGCGCGGCAGACCTTGGCGTTGAGCTTACCACCGTGAACGACCTTGTGGCGCGCGCGGATTACATAACCGTGCATACCCCGCTCACGAACGAGACAAGGGACATCATCAGCGATGAGGAGTTCGCGAAGATGAAAAAGACAGCGCGAATAATCAACTGCGCGCGCGGGGGTATCATCAATGAGGTTGCGCTCCACAGGGCGCTGAAAGAAGGGAAGATCGCGGGTGCTGCGCTTGATGTGTTCGTGAACGAACCTCCGACCGATAGCCCCCTGCTTGAGCTGAATAATATCGTGGTGACACCGCATCTTGGGGCATCGACTGCGGAAGCGCAGGTAAATGTCGCAGTATCGGTTGCAGAGCAGATAACAAATGCATTGAAGGGCCTTCCTGTGAAGAACGCGGTCAATATGCCGTACGTGAAGCCTGAGGTCATGAGGGTAATCCAGCCGTACCTGCATCTTGCTGAAAAGATGGGGAAGATGTGCGCACAGCTCATCTCAGGGAATTATGAGAAGCTTGAAGTGGCGTACAGCGGGGAACTGTCTGAAAAGGATGTGGGTCCCATTACTATCGCAGTGCTCAAGGGATTACTCGAGCATGCAGTAGGGCAAACAGTAAATTACGTGAATGCCCCGATAATGGCTAAGGAGCGGAAGATAAAGGTAGTTGAGAGCAGATCCAAGACGCCTGAGGACTTCCAGAACCTTATCACCCTGACCCTGTCGAGCAACGGTGAAAAAGCCATTATTGCAGGCACGATACATGGCAAAGATGAGCGCATAGTCAGGCTAAATGATTATCGCGTTGATGTCGTTCCCTCAGGTCACATGATAGTTGCGAAGCATGAAGACCACCCCAATATCATAGGTCCGTGCTGCATGATACTCGGGAAGAACAACATCAACATCGCAGGCATGCAGGTTGGTCGCATCAGGGCTGGCGGTGACGCCATCATGGTGCTGAACATAGACAGCGACGTGAGCGATGACATACTTGAGGAAATAGCGGCTGTTGACGGTCTCATCGATGCGAAGCGCGTAATACTATAATACTTTCGCGCTGCTCTTGGCAAGCGGATATGACCCTGCAGGTCAATCCAATGCCGAGGTGATAGAATGGATCTCTTATGGAGCAGCCTCTCAAAGGAAGCAGCGCAGTATGCTAGTCCGCGCAGGCGCAGCCAGTTCAACCGCATATTCCCCGAAGTCGCGGGAGAAACAGGAGACTGTGGCGAAAGTCTCGTGGAAGAGTGTACCCCGGTCCATCAGGTCTGATAGAGTCTGGTGCAGTGAGCATACGATATTCCGGATGGCATTGCTGGCAAAGCACATCAAAAAGATAATTCTTTAAATCCATGCGCCAATCTATCAGGCATGGTGGTCCTGAAGCTCGGGGGCAGTCTTTTTGAGAGTGCGAGAACGCTTGTCTCAAGGCTGTCAGCTTATGCTAAGGAAAAGCAGCGCTGTATCCTCATCGTGCCCGGGGGCTCCATCTTCGCGGATACGGTGAGACGGGCAGGCGCATCGAATGACGCCTCGCACTGTATGGCAATCCTTGCGATGGAACAGTACGGATGGTACCTGCTCGACGGCACAGGCGCAGATGGCACTTATGAGCTGGATATAATAAAGCCCGGCGTACATGTACTGCTCCCGTACAGGCTGCTGCGCGAGAGAGACGAGCTTGCCCACTCATGGGACGTAACTGCGGATACCATTGCAGCATGGGTGACGAGGGAACTGGGCACGCGACTTATCAAGCTGACCGACGTGGACGGGATATACACTGGCGGCGAGCTTGTGCGAGAAATCAATGCAAGTGAGCTTCCCGCTGAGAGCTGTGTCGACAGGGCTCTCCCGGGCTTTTTAAAAGATAACTGCATGGACTGTCTTGTAGTCAACGGGAGGTGCTTTGGAAGTGTCATCGGTGCGATCGAAGGTAAAAACCCAGGCACCTGCATCAGGGGAATTTGAACTCGACCAGCATTTCATAATCGACCCCGGTGTGGCTGAAAAGCTCGTCGATGCTGCTCAGATATCTAAAGATGACACAGTGCTTGAGGTGGGCGCAGGGACAGGCAATGTCACTGCGATGCTGGCTGAAAAGGCGAAAAAGGTCTATGCAATAGAGAAAAGCCCGCGGTTCCTGCCCATGCTAATGAACATCAAGGGCAACATTGAGGTAATTCAGGGTAACGCAGTTGACATCGAATTCCCGGTGTTTGACAGGCTGGTATCGAACGTGCCCTTCAGCATATCTGAGGCACTCATCCAGAAGCTTATCAGGTACGATTTCAGGCTCGCCTCTCTCATACTGCCGGGTGGTTTCGTGAAAAGGCTTCTCGCGCAAAAAGGAGATGCAGAGTACTCACTTCTCTCACTGAAGAGCAGTCTTTTCTTTGACATCGAGGTCGTTGGGCGCCTCGAAAAAAAAGCATTCGACCCCGAACCTCGGGTCGTGCCCTGGATCATCAGACTGCAGCCAAAGCAAAAAAGCAATATCGAGCTCATCCTTCGCTGCATGGTGTGCCGTCCGGGTAGCAAGGTAAAGAATTCGCTCCGTGAAGCCGTGACAGAAATGCTCCACGTCACAAAGAATGAGGCAAGAGCCAGGCTCGCATCCCTGCCCGCTGACCTGGCGGACAGGCGAGTGTATACGCTGTCTCTCGATGATGTTGAAAGGATAATGGAGAGCCTTGAACATGAACAGGGTTGAGCCNNATACGCGCTCATAGGAAAAGCTGCAGGGCTTGCAGGGAACGCGGTATGGCTCTCGTTCGTGTTCTCAGCCGTGGTCTCTATTTTCACGGGATTGTCGTATGCCGAGCTCTCGTCGATGTTCCCGAAGGCTGGCGCTGAATACGAATATACCCTGAAGGCTTTCGGTAAAAGGATAGCATTCATCATCGGCTGGCTTATCATATTGAGCGGCATCGTGGGCTCGGCGACAGTGGCGCTCGGCTTTGCAGGATACTTCAATGCCCTGTCGGCTTTCCCCGTGTTTTCGGCTGCGCTGCTGCTCATCATTGCGCTTTCGCTCGTGATATTCTACGGCATAAAAGAATCAGCCTGGCTTGCCATTATTTTCACGATTATCGAATCTGCAGGGCTTATTATCGTGATATTCACAGGAGTACCGTATTTCGGCTCTGTGGATTATTTTGCGATGCCGCGCGGCATGCCGGGCATTTTCGAGGCTGCTGCGCTCATATTCTTCGCATACATCGGGTTTGAGGGTATCGTGAAGCTCTCCGAAGAGACAAAAGAGCCGGAGAAGACCATACCGCGGGGTCTGCTGCTTGCGATTTTCATCAGCACTGTGCTGTACATAACGGTCGCGGTCTCGGCAGTGAGCGTGGCTGGCTGGGAAAAGCTCAGTTTGTCGGATGCGCCGCTTGCTGATATCGTTTTCATCGCGCTCGGTGGCGATGCGTTCGTGTTCCTTTCAGTTATAGCGCTATTTGCCACAGCCAATACCGTGCTGCTGATGATGCTCAGCTCTTCCAGGATAATATACGGCATGGCGCAGGCGTTTTCACTTCCTGGCGTTCTGGCGCGCGTGCATCCTGAGCGTCGGACGCCCTGGGTTGCAATCCTTGCAGTGGCTGCATTCACCATGCTGTTTGTGGCGTCGGGCAGCATATCGCTTGTGGCAGGCGTCACGAACTTCATGCTGTTTGTGACTTTTATTGTCATCAATGGCGCGCTCATACTCCTGCGATACAGGGAGCCGGCGCTGCAAAGACCGTTCAGGGTGCCGGTAAATATCGGTAAATTGCCGATTTTGCCGCTTGCAGGCATTGTGTCGTGCGCATTCATGCTCTTGCAGCTGAGGCTTGAGGTGATTGTCATAGGGACCGTGCTCACTGCTGCGGGAGCGGCGCTGTCGCTGGTGGAGATGAGGCAGTGATGAGATTTTTGAAAAGCTATGTCTCACATCATCCCCGCCCCAACCACAACCGCCGCGCTTACAACAGCAAAAGCCGCCTCCTGCCCCCGTATCTGCTTCCTGTGCACGTAGATGTCAGCCGCATAGTCGTACCCCCTGCTGAGCATGCTCTGGTACGTCCTCTCGCCCTGCTCGTATGAGCGTATGAAAAGCGAATTCACAGCATGCGCAAGCTGGCTGAGCGTCCACCTCCGCGATACGTTGCGGTTCCATATATCAAAGCATCTCGATGCCTGCGCATTGCGAAGCCGCCGCAGCACGCCCCAGAACACGAAGAGGTACCGTATCATCATCGTCAGCAGCAGCGCGAACTCCTTCGGCAGCCCCAGGCGCCGCGCGGACTCCACCATCTCTGTCATGGGCGTGGTGGACGAAAATAGTATGACCGCTGTCACCGAGACCGTGAACTTGGCAAAAAGGATGGCGCCGAAGAGCAGCCCCTCATCAGTCCACGATAAGCCAATCGGGAGGCTGTGCACGGTGAATTCCTTTACGAACCCCTGCCGCAGGAAGGGCTGGAACGCTGCGATCGCAAGCCCGAAGGGCAGGAGGACTGCGTAGCGCACAGCCGCAAAATACAGGTTCAGCCCTGCGAGCAGGATGATAAGAAAAAGATACACCTCCACCACCGCAAGCCTCCACAGAGTGAGCTCCTCGAAGCGCGGGAGGCTGACCGCGAACAATATCATCCCGACCATGAACAGCAGCTTGACCCTGCCGTCGAGCCTGTGCACTATGGAATTGCGAAACGTCTCACGCTCGATGTCTATCAGGCTTATATGGCTCATGTGCCCCTGAACACGCGCATGATCTCTTTCTTTGCACCTTCCACAGTGAGCCTTGTCTTTACAGGCATGCCGGCATTCTGCAGCCCGTTGAGCAGCCGCGTCACGATTGGCAGGTGCAGGTTCGACTGGCGCAGCACATGCGGGTCCGAGAATATCTCGGTCGGCGCCCCGTCAGCTATCTTTTTGCCTGCTGAAAGTACCACAACCCTGTCAGTGAACACGGGCACCATATCGACATCATGCGTGGCGATCACAACAGTGATGCCGAGCTTCTTGTTCAGGTTATAGATGAGGCGCAGTATCCTGTGCCGTCCATCAGGGTCAAGACCTGCGGTCGGCTCGTCAAGCACCATCACTTCAGGCTCCATCGCAAGCACGCCTGCGATAGCCACTCGCTTTTTCTCGCCCCCGCTCATGTGGTGAGGCGAGCGGTCGTGCAAGCCGTCGAGCCCCACGCTTCGTAAAGCTGCCGTTACCCTCTGCTCGACAACATCGCCGGGCAGCCCCATGTTTATTGGTCCGAACGCCACGTCCTGCCTGACCTCTGGCAAGAACACCTGGTCATCCGGGTTCTGGAACACCACGCCCACGGTGCGCCTCACGTCCCGCAGGCTGGATTTCGCGACCGGCATGCCCTTGACCAGCACTTCCCCGCTATGGGGCAGGAGGATGCCGTTCAGGTGCTTTATAAGCGTTGATTTGCCAGAGCCATTGGCGCCGAGAATCACGAGCCTCTCACCCTTCTGGATTATAAGGTCGATGCCCTCAAGAGCCGGTCTCTTGCTGTCATGGTAGGTATGGCGAAGCCCCCGTACTTCGATGATGGGCGCGCTGCCGTCCCATCCACTCCCAACGCTGCCTTTTACGGCCATTCCACTGTGAGCCCCGCCTCGCTTCATGACACGCTGGATACCGAGCGCTGCTGCAACAGCCAGCACGGTGCCTGCCAGCACGGCTGCCACTTCCCCGGCTTTTCCCATCCCTGAGATGCCGTAGTCCGCAAAAGGCGCACCGTATCCCACTGGGTCGTCTATCCTGCCTGCAAGCTGGATGATGACCTTCTCAAGCCCATCTGGATCGGATGATGCAATGAATGGAGCCAGTACCGCCAGTGCGAGTGCCACCAGCACAATGGCAGCCCCTGCTGCAAGCGCGGTATTCCGTTTCACGCCACTATCAGCAGGCGGCATCCGCTGCGTCCCTGCCCTTGAGCCGGGAGAGATAAGCTCAGGTCTTGTATGCATGAGCGACTTCAGCACTATGGCTGTGACCGTTCCCTCTGCAACGACACCGATGACAGCGTGGTAGGTGCCCATCCATATGAGCGCAGGCACGAGCGGGAACGTACCCGCTGCTGCAAGCTGCACTGCAACTGCAAGAGCAGAGACGAAGAGCCCGACCCATCCCCCAGCGAACGCAGCCCAGGTCATGCCTGCGCGGGACTTGAGCGCCTGGTACGTATAGTAGCCTGTGAAGCTTGCCAGCACGCCCATGTCGAGCATGTTCGCCCCCATGACCGATATCCCGCCGTCCCCGAACAGGAACCCCTGGACGAGCAGCACAAGAGCCAAAAGGAGCACGCCTGCGTACGGGCTCCCGAGGATGATGGCAGCCATCACGCTTCCGAGCATGTGCCCGCTTGTTCCCCAGGGTATGGGTATGTTTATTGCCTGTATGGCGAAGATGCCTGCCGCAAGGGCTGCGAACATCGGCACCTTGACCTCATCCATCTCCCTCCTCGACCAGCGGAGTGAGAGCCAGATAAATACAACTGCAACTGCCCAGTATATCGCCGCCTGGTCAAGCGGTATCAGCC
>DUGO01000107.1 GCA_013331375.1 Candidatus Methanoperedentaceae archaeon
AATTCCCGGGTCTTTATCCTGATATCTCCCGTCAGCCCCGAGACTGCTGCCATCAGTTCGTCCCGAGTCAGGGGCTTCTCGTCCAGGTGAGCGTGCTCGGGTCGTCCCTGCTGTACAACATAGGTGCAGTCACAGCCAAGGGCAGCCGCAATCTCTTTTATCATGCCTGCATCCATTGACCGAAGGAGCGTTGTCCTGACCTCAAGCGGGACACGGCTGCAAATCCTGAGCGTCTCTTCTGCTCTTGCGGCTGCGCTTCCACTGCCAGTTATCATGCTGTACATGTCAGGTCTTGAGAACGGCGCCTTGATGTCCAGGAACACCTTGTCCACGAGCTTATCACGGATAAGGGCTTCCATCTGCCCGGGATAGTATCCGCCGGTCTCGATACCTACAAGCAGTCCGCACCGCCTTGTTATCCCGCACAGTTCCCGCAGAGCCTCGAACNNTCACGAACATTTTCGCAGAGAGCATCTGTTCCTCAAGCACCTCTGTACCGATAAATTCCTCACCTTCAAGCAGTTCCCGGTTCTGGCAATAATAACAGCGCAGGGGGCAGCCACGGAATGCGATTAGCAGCACAGCCCGTCCGTACCAATCCACGGTCGATATGCCGCCGTACGTGCGGGCGCAGTTAACTTCCATGCACCCTCTCGTAGAGCCCTGTATGAAATCGTATCATGCTCGAGCGCTCTATCTGGGCTGTAATTTCATAAGCTTCGCCAAGGTCTTTCCCTGCAGCGAACGTCCCGTGACCGCGGACGATGGCTCCCCGGTGATGTTTCAGTGCGGATGCAGTGTTCTTCGCAAGCTCGTCCGTTCCCGGGCTTCCTTCCACTACGGGTATCTCCTTGAGCAGGTATTGCCCCTCGATGTCCGCAGGCACGAGATTGTCACAGATGAGCGAGATTACGACAGAAAATGCGGGATGCGCGTGTATGATGGCAAGCGCAGGCGTGTCCCCGTAGATAGCCCGGTGGACTATGGTCTCGGATGAGGCAGATGCGTCATACCCTGATGTTTCGTAGATGCCGACCTCTGCCACGTCGCCCAGAGATATTTCATCAAGCGACCTTCCGCTGCGCGTTATCAGCATCCTGTCGCCTGTCCTGATGCTGATGTTGCCGAAGTGCGACTCGACAAGCCCCCGCTCTGCGAGCTTCCTGCCGTATCTTGATATCTCACGCCACATACATGCTGTTATTAAGCACCTGTACCATTAACGTTTATGCCCGTAAGGGTCGCAAGCCTGAGCCGCGTCCACGTAAAAAATGTATGGAGTCCCCCATGACTGCAGATGCAGGGAGACTTTTTGAAGTATTGTGTACTATTTATGTTCCCGGCTGAACACTGCAGCCTTGGATATCCTCTCGATCTTTTCCTTCCTGGTCTCCGCAGGTTTTGTGAGGACTGCAAGCTGCTCTTCCTCATGCTTCGCTATCGCTTCGACGGCTTCCCGCATTGGCTTTACTACTTCTTTGGGCAGCTCTTTCACAGGTTGTGCAACAACCTGTTCCCCTGTGATGAACGGGCTCGCCACGCCTGTAAGTACTGCCATCACCCTGACCTTGCCTGTAAGGTTGGGGTCGACCTTCGCGCCCCAGACGACTCTCCGGGTGTTTGGTGTCTTTGCGAGTATCTGTTCGCCTACCACAGCCACTTCTTCGAGAGTGAGGTCTTCGCCGCCCACGATATGGATGAGCACGCCGTAAGTCGCACCCATGTCTGAGATGTCAAGCAGCGGGGTTGCAAGTGCCTGTGACACTGCCTTGCTCACCCTCTCTTCACCGTCACCCTCGCCGATGCCGATAGCCGATATGCCGCCCTTTTCCATCACAGCCTTGAGGTCAGCATAGTCAAGGTTGACCAGGCTTGGCTGTGTGATGGTCTCTGTGATGTTGCGTACGAATGAGCCAACAAGCGCGTTCGCCACTGCAAGCGCATCCCGCAGCGGCAGGTTGCCTGCGGCTTCCCGCAGCTTGGAGTTATCAATCACGACAACAGAGTCGCAGCCCTCGGTAAGAAGCTTGATGCCATCCCTTGCCTTTTCCCTTCTCGACATCTCCATGTCGAACGGGACGGTCACGCATCCGATGGTGAGAATGCCGAGCTCGCTGGCGATATCAGCCACGACCGGGGCGGCACCCGTGCCTGTGCCTCCTCCGAGACCCGCTACTATGAACAGGAGATTTGCGCCCTCAATCTCTTTCTTAATCTCAGCCGCGTTCTCTCTTGTAGCCTCCGAACCCTTCTCTGGATAGCCGCCGCATCCCATTCCCCGGCACAGCTTTTCTCCAATTAGTATCAGCTTATCGGCTTTCTGCAGTGCAAGATGGTTCGCATCAGTATTGGCTGCGATTATCCTTGCGCCTGAAATGCCTTTTTGCTTTATCCATGTCGTTATGTTGCAACCCGCTCCGCCAAGGCCTATTACGGAAACCGATGGCTTTGCGGTCTTGAGGAATTCTTTCAAATCTTCCACGATAATGCCTCCTTTGAAAACGAATCTTATAAACTATATTAGTATATAGCTTTGTGGTTTGGCAACAGGAAATCACCGGAACGGTAGAGTAAAAAGGACTGCGAAGGGTCAGCTTACCTGATTACCCAGCGGATCACTTCGAAGGCTTCGGCGTACTGTTCCTCCATTTGAGTCCCCCTGGTTATGGCAAGCCCCTTTATGAACTCGCTGTTGAGATATGCCCTGTGTTTCTGAGTCTCATAGCACCGAAGCGCATTGATTTTCCTGGTTATATGCCTCTCATCCAGCGATACGAAGGCTGATGTCTGGAAGGTCATGTTGTTCCAGGGCTGCTCATAGCCAAGCACCGCACATTTTTTGAATGCCCTGTGAACTTCTTCGGTCACGGTCTTATGATCCTGATGGGTATCATACGTTGAGGGCGTCAGTACCAGGTCTGGCTTGAGCTTTTTCCTCAAGTCTATCAGTGTGTCGAGAATCTCCTGCCTCAGGCGCGGGAATTCCCTGACCTCGAAATCGTATAGTATAGGCTCACCGAGTCCCAGGACGCCTGTAGCTCTCCTGACCTCTGTTTTCAAAATGTCGCATGGGTACTCTGGCGGGACGGATTTCTCACAGCAGGACAGGGCGACATAGTGAACATCTTTTCCTGTCTCCACGAACTTTGCGATACTGCCCCCGCATCCGAGCTCTCCGTCGTCCGTGTGGGGACTGAGAACAAGTATTCGTTCAGTCATGCAACACCATCTTCTCAATATTTTTATATAAACCTGTTGTATCCGCATTCTCATAGACGATGTCTTTGGAGATTATTTTTTCGCCGCCGTATCCCGCAAGTGCATCATCCCAGGCTGCTCTTGTGCGTTTGAAACCAAATGTCACGAGAATGTCAACAAATGATGGTACCGTGCCGTACACGTCCCTGATAATAGCTGCCGTCGATATAAGGTTCCTGTACTGACCATCGAATTTTTTCGCCTCCTTTTTATCCGCCGCTTGTGCAGATGCCTGAGCAAGCTCATTTTTCCTCTCCTCCACCAGCCTGGCAATGTTACACTCCAGCAGCTGTTTTTCCTGCACGCCGCATACGGATGCGAGCAGTCTCTGCGCAGCCCTGTGCGCGGGACCTGTATAATAATCGCGGCTTTTCCACGCTATGGTTTCAGGTACATTGAAGCCGAACGCTGCTGCAATCTCATCCGCCACCCTACCGTATGTAAGTCCCCCGCCGCTGCCGGATATGAATATATGGGTTCCGAGCCCCTCCCCGAAGATTACATTCCTTGAAATTGCATTCGGGCTCATGGATTTGATTTCCCAGTCCAGCTCTCCGATGTCTATCATATGCTCCCGTGAGCAGAGAGCACACCTGCCGCGGCAGTGCCCATCTTCTATTGAGAGGCTTACCTTGGCGCCGCAGGGACAGTGGTACCAGAAGGGCACGTGGTCATCAGGGCGGGTCTGGATGTCTGGAGCACATTTGCTCACTGCCCTGTTGTACGTAATGTTATATGCCCCAAGACCTGCGAATACCTTTTTCCACTCATCCAGGAAAACGCCTCCTTCCTGAAGGTCAGAGTAGCGAAAAAACCTTATGCTAAGACCAAGTCTTGCGCTCAGTTTAGATATGAAAAACGCATTTATATCCGGGAAATTCTTTGCATGGGCGTAGCTCTCTTCAAGGATCTCAATGACCTCAGCCAGTATCGTTTCATCCGGGATTGGATATTTCACGTAATGCCCGGTTATCTTATCAAGCTCAGCCTTCCATCGCGCTGCATCCGGCTTGCCTATATACGTGAGCCTCTTCCATACATCGTCTCCTGATATCTTGAACCCGACCTTTTCATAGCCGGGCTTGTTCAGTGCAGGCAGCTTATTCTGTGCTATGATTCTTGAGGTTGCAAGATTGTAATCCGCAAACCCAAAAATAGGAAGCGCACTTATACCCTGCCTGCCGAGTCTGGCGCTCATGAATTCAAGGAGGTACAATTTTTTCAGGAGACCTGAATGAGGCAGGAAGTTGGGCTGGTGACCCGACTCAAGCACCACGGTATTCGTGCCAACTGGCGAGTGTGAAAAATCCGTCCCGGCATCCCGGCAGAACTCTTCCGCGCATCTCAGAACTGATTCCAGGTTTGCAATCTGGTCATCTCTAAGGTTTCTCTTCATATTTTACCCAGAATCTCTTTCTGACCAGTGAAGAAAAAGTTCGAATCGCAGCCAGGAGCCTGTAATTTATGTTCCTGGTTATTATGAATAAGTGTATCCTCCAGAACAATAAGGCAAGAAAAGTGAGTGACATTACGGTTATCACAATATTGACAGGCGTCGAATCAATGCCGAGTATGATGTCCGCAAAGAGTACTGAGAGCATCACGCCCGAAATGCTGAGAGCGAATGAGAGGGCTATCCTGTCCCCCCTGGGTAAGTCGGGCTTTTCCGGGAAGAACATCCATGTGAGGGCATAGCCCGGAATGAACAGCAATAGTAAAAGACCTCCGATTATTCTCAAGCCTTCAAGTATCATTGAATAAAAGCTGGTGCCGCAATACTTAACTATTGCGGTTTTCGTGCCGTATAGCATGTGATAATAAACAGGTCAGCTATCGCTCGACCAACCGTCAGGTTTGCTCACTCAACATAGCACTGAAAAAAGAAAGGTTCTTAAGCCAGTCATGCCAATTTGAGCAACATATCGGGAGCACACATGGCAGTCCACCCTATTGATTTCCGCTACGGAACGGACGAGATGCGGAACATCTGGAATGAAGACGCAAAGATACGGCAGCAGCTCAGGGTAGAGGCTGCGCTGGCGAAAGCCGAGGCTGGCGCCGGGCTGATACCTGCACGGGCGGCAGAGGCGATAGCCGCCGGGGTTGACAAGGTAACACTCGAGCGCGTAAAGGAAATCGAGAGCGAGATACAGCACGACATCATGGCGGTCGTGCTCGCGCTGTCGGAGCANNCTCCAGATAAAGGATACGCTCGCAGTCATGCGCAAACAGCTTATTGCGCTGCTGGACGTGCTGCTCACACAGGCGAACTCTCACAAAAGCACGGTCTGCGCAGCCAGGACGCACGGGCAGATAGCTGTTCCCACGACCTACGGGATGCGGTTCGGGCTCTGGGCGTCTGAGATAGGAAGGCACATCGACAGGCTTGACCAGCTTTCGCCCCGCATACTCGTCGGCAAGATGAGCGGCGCGGTGNNATAATCCAGAGGGACAGGCATGCCGAGTTCGTGATGTGGATGGCAGGAGTTGCGACAACGCTCGATAAGCTCTGCATCGAGATACGCTCGCTCCAGAGGACTGAGATTGGCGAGCTTGAGGAGAGCTTCGGCAAAAAGCAGGTAGGCTCATCCACAATGCCGCACAAGCGCAATCCCATAAAGTCGGAGCAGGTGTGCGGGCTTGC
>DUGO01000171.1 GCA_013331375.1 Candidatus Methanoperedentaceae archaeon
CTTCAAATGAGCTGATTGAGCGGCTGCATAAGTGGCACGCCATGTACACAGCCGGAACGTTCGCGGACGAAGGCGATGCAAATCCTGGGCTGTTCTCAGGCATTGACCCGAAAAGCCCGGAAGAAAAGCTCATGCAAACCCTGGCTTCGAATATCGTGGAGCTGCGAAAGACAAGAAAAGACATCGAGGAGCATATCAATAAAGAGATGGCTGAGCTTGCACCAAACCTTTCCCGCATCAGCGGACCACTGCTCGGGGCGCGGCTTGTGAGCCTTGCAGGAAGCCTGTCACGCCTTGCATCCATGCCCTCAAGCACGGTTCAGGTGCTTGGTGCGGGCAATGCGCTATTCAGGCACCTGCGCGGAAAGAGCCCTCCGCCAAAGCACGGCATAATCTACATGCACCCTGCCATAAGCACGGCGCCGAAAAAGCTGCGCGGCAGGATATCACGGGCGCTTGCCTCGAAAATAGCCCAGGCTGCACGCATTGACTTCTATTCAGGCGTCGTCAGGGAAGAGCTTGACGCAGCGCTTGAGAAGAGACTGCGCGAGATAAGGCGCGGGAAATAGAGTCATTTTCACATTATCCCATCAACAGTTTTTTAAACAGGCAGGCGATACTCAACTCCGATGATTTGCCCGAGATGCCAGAGTGAAGACTGTGTCATGCCCGCTGAAGCCGTACTTGACCGCATCCACACGATGTACGCCGCATGCGGGAAATGCCAGCCTGACCCGCTTTTCAGCAAAGATGAGCCCTTCGGGCTGACAATTGGGTCGTCAGACCTGCGGTGCGTCAAATGCCAGAGGCGACCGCTTGACGCTGTGATGGGGCATGTGCTTGCGCTTCTCATTCGAACCGGCATCCTTGACAGGGACGCGAGCCTGCGCGACGTGGGCACGCCCCTCATCTCATTCGGGTACCCGGTACCGTACCCGCCCCGCATCGGAAATAGAGGTGTTGTGCTCGTTATGGATTATGTAGATAAGGAAGCGGCGGAACAAATAGTGTCAGAAGTGCCTGAGGTAAGGGGCGTAATAAAAAGGACCGGCAGCCAGGAAAAAAGTGTCGGCATTCTCGATACCGATAAACCACCGCATGCATACGAACTCCTTGCAGGCTGCGATATAAGGGCGGATGTGGTCACTTCGCTGTTCGGCGAGCTTTGCATATACAGGGCACAGTCCGAAATGCACATCGAGTTCCCGCGAAAAAGCTCTCCAAAGATGGAAATCCTGGACAGCCTGTACATCCGTGGTGAGATAACCAACCGCACAGTCGTTGACGGGCTCGCAGGTCCGGGCACTCTCGGGCTCATGTGCGCCATCGGGGGCGCCAAAAAAGTGATACTCAACGATGCATGGAGACCTGCGGTTGAATCCATAATGCTGAACATTGAGGTAAATCGCAACCTGCTCGGCGTAAAATCCGGGTGGCTTGTCGACCCCGGGAAACTGCAGAAAATCGGAAACGAGCCAGTCCTCGTCGGCAAGGCTGGCGGAAGCCTTGACATAGAGGTATATCAGGGCGACTTCAGGCGGCTTTCGGATGTTGTGGAGCCTGCGGACATCTGCCTTATAGACCCCTTCCCCGCAGCCGACCCGAAGCTCTTCGCAGCATCCTGGAAAAAAGGGAAGCTCATTGTGATTTAGTCAGGATTATCACGCCGTGGGACTCCCTTGTCTCATACTTGTGCCCATTAGCCCTGAGCAGGGAAAGATAGTATTCCTTCAGCCTGCCCACAGCCTCTGCCTCCTTGAAGCTGTGATGCACCATGATATTCTCACCCTGGATTTCTATCCGGTCTGCTATCCCGAGCACCTCGTGCAGTTGCTTCATCAATGCCAAGAATTCACTGAGGGGGATGTCGGTTATCGGCTTCTTTCCCATAAGGACGTATAGGCTGGTATCAAAGGGTACCTTCCCGGCAAGGGCATCTTCATAGTGGCTTCTCGGAACGCTGGTCATCTCATAGCCTGCAGCCCTGTATATCATGACAAGGGAATTCCAGAAATCCTGCCGTGCATATAGCTCGTTCATGGTATCATGAAGCTGTCCGAAGTGCTTTCTCACACCAGCAAACTCGCGGGCACTCTCCACTTTCTTCAAGTCAATGCGCGTGCTGCTCGCCCTCCTGTGCACGGCATCCACATCCATGTCCTTTGTGTGCGCAAGGAAAAGTGCGATGTTTTGCGCAATGAACTCGCGCATGAGCTCGTCACCGCCGGACAGCACAGCGGTCGCGGTTGTCGGGTACAGGTCATCCATGCAGTATATCGAAACCGACACCTTCCACCCGCATTCCACGCTCAGCTCGTTCACGAACCTGTCCAGCCCGGATATGGTCTTAATCCGCAGGGGCTCAAGGATATCCTTTACGACCTTCATGTCAGGGAGCATGCCCCGTGTCCACCGAAGAAACCAGAGGAACAATGGAGCGTGCACAAAGACGTATTCCCCGCGCTCTATTTTCAGCTCCCGTGGAGAGAGGCTCCGCTTCTCCGCAGATACCACTTCTGCAGCTTTATCGAGTGACGGGTAGCGCTTGAGCGCGGCATCAGCAAAATCTATGACTTCGCGGATGGCTGCACTCAGGTTGTCATCGTGCTTGCCGAGGAGCGGTGCCAGCTTCTTGAGATACGCATCCTCGAGTGATATGTTCTTTCTCACTACTGCCATATTGATGCTACTTCAGTAGCACTCTTGTAGAATCGGATAAATAATTTATCATGAACGCGGTAAGATGCATCAGCGCAGTAACCCGTCCGGTTTTCAGAGGCGTTCCTTGACTCCTTCAGCCACTTTCTGGAAGATGCCCTTCCCCTTTTTCTGGCTTTCGCCCCCGATCTCTGCGAACTCACGGAGAAGCTCTTTCTGCCTCTCTGTCAGCCTGGAAGGCACCACAACGCTGACCCGTACGTGCATATCCCCCTTTCCGTGCCCATAGATATCCGGTATGCCCCTGCCCCTGATACGGAACACTGAACCGCCCTGGGTTCCTGCGGGTATCTTCAGCTTGATAGTCTCCTTCAGCGTGGGCACCTCTATCTCGTCACCGAGAGCTGCCTGGACGAATGATACCGGCACTTCAAGGATAAGGTCGTTGCCAGCCCGGGTGAAGAACTTGTGCGGCTTGACGTAGATGTGCACATACAGGTCTCCAGGCGGACCTCCACGTACTCCCCCTTCTCCAGCCCCTGAAATGCGGAGGCTTGAGCCCGTGTCAACCCCAGCAGGCACCTTTACCATGATTTTCCTCGACCTGCGCACAGCCCCGCTACCCCTGCAGTCCGGGCACGGCGTATCTATGACCCTACCTGTGCCCCTGCAAGTGCCGCATGTGGTCGAGCTCATGAATTTCCCGAACGGGGTGTTCTGCGTCCTTGTGACCTGACCTGCACCGCCGCACGTGGGGCATGTCCTGGGCGATGTGCCGGGCTTTGCGCCGCTGCCGCCGCATGTGCCGCAGGTCTCGGTTCGAGGGACGTTAATCTCCTTTTCGGTCCCGGACGCGGCTTCTTCAAAGGATATCTCAAGACCGTACTCAAGGTCTGCCCCTGCTGCCGGACCCTCGCGCCTCCGCCTGCCGCCGAAGATGCTGTCGAATATGTCAAACCCGCCGAACCCGAAGTCCCTGAATACGCTGTCGAAGTCAACGCCCCTGAATATGTCCTCCTGGGTGTACTTCATGTCTATGCCTGCATGACCGAACCTGTCGTACTGCGATTTCTTTGTATCATCAGAGAGCACGCCGTACGCCTCGGAGATTTCCTTGAACTTCTCTTCCGCATCCGGGGCTTTATTCCGGTCAGGATGGTACTCCATTGCGAGCTTGCGATAGGCTTTCTTTATCTCGTCCGGCGACGCACCCTTGCCCACGCCGAGAACTTCGTAATAGTCACGTTTGTTGTTAGCCATTGTGCCTGACTGAATAAAACAATGATGATACTTAAGTTTTCCTTCACTATCAAAACTAATATATCCATGATGAGTAATTAGGATGGGCGATCTGTATGGAGCTTATGGTTTACTGCAACGGGAAATATGTGCCGAAAAGCGAGGCAAAGACCTCGGTCTATGACCACGGTTTCCTTTACGGCGATGGCGTTTTTGAAGGCATCAGGGCGTACAACGGGCGCGTGTTCAGGCTCGACCAGCATATTGACAGGCTGTATGATTCAGCAAAGGCGATAGCGCTCACCATCCCCATGTCCAAGGATGAGATGAAGCTGGCTATCATCGAGACCCTGAAGATGAACAAGTTGCGCGACTCGTACATACGACCGATAGTGACAAGAGGCGACGGCGACCTTGGTCTTGACCCGAGGAAATGCCCGAAGCCGAATGTGTTCATTATAACCCAGGAATGGGGCGCCATGTAC
>DUGO01000245.1 GCA_013331375.1 Candidatus Methanoperedentaceae archaeon
GAACGGGCTTGTTACCATGCCAACCACTATCGCGCCCTGCTCCTTTGCAATCTGTGCCACGATTGGCGCGGAGCCTGTGCCTGTGCCGCCTCCCATGCCCGCGGTCACGAACACGAGGTCAGCGTCCCTGAGCACCTCTTCGAGAGTGTTCCTTGCCAGCTCGGCAGCCCTGCGCCCTATTTCAGGATACCCGCCCGCGCCGAGTCCCCGTGTGAGCGACTTGCCTATGAGTATCTTCTTATCAGCACTGATATTGTCCAGGTGGACCCTGTCCGTGTTTATCGCTATAGTCTCTGCCCCGGTAATCCCGATATTGAAAAGCCTGTTGATAGTGTTGTTGCCGCCTCCGCCGCATCCGACCACAACGATCTTTGGGGTCCCGAAATCCTCAGTCTCATCAGCTACGCCTGAAGCAGCCCTCTTTAACTGCTGCTCCTTCTCTGCCATTTTAAGTGCGTCCTGCACAAATGATTCCATATNNACCACAACGATCTGGGGCTGCCCAAAATCTTCAACATTCTCATCAAGGTTTGCGGTTTCCCGCCGTGCCTTTTCCTTTTCGGACTGTTTTAATGCATCCTGTAGTATTGACTCCAAAGCCATCCCCTCCAAGGGTGATTACCCGTTCATTTTTATGTACGCGCTTCCATCCTTTGCGCGCTCCTGCACCTGTTTCATTAACTCCATCCTCGGGATCAACTTTTGGCTCCTGCTATCTATCATTTCCCTAATAGCCGTCCTGATTGCTTCGCTGGTGGACGGAAATTCACCCATTTCCACAAACCAGTTGATCATGTTGATTTGCTGGTCAGTTAATCTTAATGTTACTTTGTCCATATCTGTTCATGTCAGCAGACTTTCAGGTGCCTGACGTGCAGCAGTCGTACGTGGGACATCTGGTAGTCCCTCGTCAGACTTGCGCAGGACATATGTCTGACGCTAATACTATATAAAGTTGTCGAATACTGGGTACGTCAGTGCCCATATCCACATATATAACGGGATACCCCATACCGTTTCCTTCTAGTACATACCCACGATGTTTCATCCCGCCCCCTTCCAATCAGCAACAGCCTGGCGTCCCGAGACGCCTGAAGCACCTGAGATGGGTACCTATTTTTACCTCTATGACTTACCCCAAAGATATATCTACATGAATGATTATTTAAAATTTAGATGCCTCCTGAAAAAAACCTTGTTAAACCCTTCCTGTTACTGCTTTTGATATCGTTCATATTCATCCCTGCACACGCGCAGGTCAATAACTCCACGGCGCCCGTTATCATAAATATCCAGCCCGCCTCGGGCGAACAGGGCGGAGATGTCGTACTTGTCATCCTGGGGGATAACTTCACTGACTGGACAAAGTTGTCATTCGCTCCCCATGATGGGATAAATATCACCTCTGTGAAATTCGTGAGTGCCAGAGAGCTCTGGGTCTCTATTACCCTAGACAAGAACGCATCACCGGCGCCGCGTAACGTAACCATCACTGAACCTGAGACAGGGCAGAACGCCACCCTTCCCGGCGGGTTCAAGGTAATCGCCAAGGCGTCACCCACATTTACGCCTCTGCAGACCCCTGCTCCCACAGAAACCATAGCCGCAGCAACATCAGTCCCCACCGCAAAAGAAACTGAACAAGTCTCAATCACATCAACAGCGACAGCAATCGTCGAGACCGCAGTCACGACTGCGCCGGCAAGCTCGGAGGAAGATTTCTGGGGAAGGCTCTGGGCTACCATCGTTGCGATCATTCTCGGGCTATTGAAAAAAGGCTTTGAGTGGCTCTTCGGGCTTGGGTGGGGCGCATCACTCCTTATCTGGGCGCTTCTGCTGCTCCTGCTATGGGTCATCTGGCATATGTTACCGGGCGCACTCAGCTGGTACTGGGATCATCCGTTCTGGGCGATCCTGGTCGCACTGCTAATGATGATACTTGCACTGATAGTGCTGGCTGTGGTCGGTCCCGAAGCTGCTCTGGGGCTTGCCATCCTGGCTTTCCTCACATTCTTATTGCTTCTCCTGTTCGCGCTTATCCTCCTGCTCACCGCACTCTTCCGGGTACTGTACGAGCTCTGGAGGCTAATTGCCAGGTGGCTGTGCCCCTGGGTAAAGGTCTGCAAGGACTGGGTACAGGAAACAGAATGGATGTGCGACGAATGGGGGAGGGTAGGAAGGAAGGAATGCGCAGAATGGGGGATTACCTACAGGCAGGAATGCATACGGCAGCAATGGGGCTGCACACAGTATGCCAGGCAGACGCGGCGGGAATGCGCAGACTGGCACTGGGCGCTCAGGTGGCTTTGCCTCTCGTACACGTATGTAGTAGAACTTGTTTGCGTGGCATGGGGCTGGGTCTGCACGGACTTTATCACCATAGCAGAGACGGTATGCAAAGCCTGGTACTGGATATGGGAGATTGTATGCAAGGCAGGACACTGGATAATCAAATGGGTCTGCAGGGCATGGGGCTGGGTGCTGCAGTGCTGAGTTGAAACTAATTAAACGTGAGTGAAAAGTGAAGTGAAAGAATGACTGATGGGAAAAAAAGAAGGCTTTGCCGCCCCTGTATCGTATTCGNNCTCAGGCTGCTGCTGTGAATGCCCGATCGACCAGTTTATTTACTTAGTTAATTCCGCCTTTACAGCGCAGTATTCAGGAAGCAAATTTTGCAATCCGGTTTACATCAAAATACTATGGACTGCCCCGAATTATACTTCTCAGGATGATTGCATATATCTGCGACCTTTTCAGCCACCTCTTCAGGTTCAAGGTCGGCTTTTTCTCCCGGGAACATCAGTTTGAACATCCCCACATCTACGCTCCCGGGACACAGTGCGACTATTTTCGTCCGGTTTTCGACCTCGCCCGCCGCCGCCTCGGTAAGGCCTATAACCGCAAACTTTGAAGCGCAGTATGCGCTCAGGGTGGGAATCCCGGTTTTTCCCGCCTCTGAGGATATGTTTATAATCAACCCGCCGCGCTTTCGCATTTCGGGAATTATATGCTTCATATACAGGAATACGCCCTTCACATTCACATCCATCACGTCTTCGAATTCCTTGACCCCGGTTTCCCACAGGTATTTTCTTACTCCGATTCCCGCATTGTTCACAAGGGCATCAATCCTGCCAAACTTTTTGAGAGCTTCACCAATGACGGCTTTCACATCCTTTTCTCTGGCGGCATCTCCCCTGATATATATCGCCCTGCCGCCATTTCCTGTTATCTCGTTGTAAACCTGTTCAATTTCCCTCTCAGTCCTTGCTGTAAGGACTATGCTGGCACCGTCCCTGGCAAGCCTTTTAGCAATATATCTACCGATGCCTCTTCCGCTCCCTGTTACTATGATTGTCTGATCTTCAAGTGTCATTTCACCCTCCCCACATCAAATGAGACTATCTATAAACTAGCCTCTTTCAGTCTTCGCACCACGAAATCGCGCTCGAGCGAGGCAAGGAAATATCCTGCGCGGGGACCAGATTTCAGCCCTATGAACGCCTGGTACACTGCCTCGAACACCTTTGTGCCAGATATCCCGGCGTCTTCAGCAGCCTTATAAAGGGCATCGTGTATCTCCTGCCCCGACATGCCGTGCTCAATGCCATCCGCAACCGCCGCAAGCGCGCGCTTCTGCTCTGGCGTCATGCTCGCTGCAGCCGGCGGCAGCCTCTCCTGTATCCTGAACTTCACGAAGGGCGGTGCATACTTGTCAAGCCAGTTCTTTGCGTTCCTTGCACGCTGCTCTATGGCTTCGGTGTCAGACGTATCATAGCTGGTGCGCCTGAGCACGGTCAGCAGGTAATCAAAGTCCTTCCCGTCCGCTATCTGCACGGCTGTGACCATGTGCCTGAACGGGATATCCGTGGGCTTCCTGCCCTCTGTCATGGAAAGCTGATATGCACGCTCGTCCCCCTGCCTCTGGTCATACTCGTCAACGAGGTTTAGGAGCGCAAGCCCGGGGTCGAACTCGATGTGCTTTTCCGGCTTCTGCCGCACTATCAGGTATCGCAGCACCTCAGGCGGCACTATCTCAAGCATATCGTTTATTGAAATCGCAAGTCCTGTGGAAGAGTGCATGGCGCCCCTGCCCTTCAGCATTATCCATTCATACACGATGGGATACGGGGGCTCGTACCCGTACACCTCCCGGCTTATTCTCTTTCCTGTGTCATAGCTGCCGCCCGCAGTCGCATGGTCCTTGCCGAAGGGCTCGACAGTGGTGCCGAATATAGGCCAGCGCGCAGGCCAGTCCACCCGCCACGTCAATTTCCCGCCGCCCCGCATGGATACTGTTCCCTCTGAGCCGCATTTGCATACATAATCAACAGTCTCTTTTTCTGCGTCGAAGCCTGTCACTTTGGTCGTGCTCAGCCTGCCGCACTCGTTGCAGATGGGATTGAACGGGCTCCAGTCTGGCTCAAGCTCCCGCCCCGATACCTCTGTCAGTATTTTTGCAATAGTATCCCTGTTGAGCAGGGCTTTCTTGATTGCTTCGATGNNGATGGGATTGAACGGGCTCCATTCTGCCTGCAGCTCGCGACCTGAGACCTCACTCAAGATGTTTGCTATGACATCCCTTGAGCGCAGAGCCTTCACGATGGCATCCACGTACTTCCCCTGCGCG
The DNA here is from genome assembly GCA_013331375.1 of Candidatus Methanoperedentaceae archaeon. GTDB lineage: Archaea > Halobacteriota > Methanosarcinia > Methanosarcinales > Methanoperedenaceae > UBA10536 > UBA10536 sp10536u. The sequence continues at coordinate 4,631 of DUGO01000245.1, forward strand.
TAGAGCTCATCTGCCCTGTACACCTCAGGCTTGATGCCAAGTTTGCGCAGCGCATCCATGAACGGTATGAGGAAATGCTCTGAATAACTTTTGTGCGAGCCGCACGGGCACGGGATGCGCGAGAGCGGCTTCCCGACATGCTCCTCGAACTCCTTCGGGAGGAACGGGTACACCTTGCGCAGCGGGTCGAGCGTATCGCCTATGTATATCNNGCGCATCAGCCCCCGCGTCCCTGAGAGCCTTATAGACCGCGTCAGCAGTAACAACTTCCCTCATGTTGCCTATATGTATCGGACCTGAGGGTGTGATGCCAGATGCCACTGTATGCTTCTTTCCACGCGCAATAACCTCTTTCGCTATAACATCAGCCCAGTGTACGGTCTCCATAGCAGCCTCTGCTATTGCATGCAGTGTATTAATAGTTTCTTCAAAACAGGCGCTGCTTGCCTGACTGGATTTATCGGGTTCATCGTACGTATAATAGTCCAGAACAAATGTGAGGTAAACAAAGATAACTTAATCTACAATGCATTTAATACCTGTAAGTTAACTTTACTTAACTTAGAGGCAGGATACCGGGAATAACTAAAGGAACGTTATCTTATGAGCAGGTCAGGCACATTTGTCAGGCAACCGGACGGGTACGAGGCGTTTGTGCCATCACCCCTCCCGCCCGATCCGCCTATCGAATACAGCGCCGAGCTCCGCAGCCTGCTTTCGAGGGCAGACAGGGAGCTCGCGCGGCTGGACGGCATCACGACCGTGCTCCCCAATCCCGAGCTTTTCATCGCCATGTATGTGAAAAAAGAGGCGATCCTGAGCTCACAGATAGAGGGGACGCAGGCATCTCTTGCTGGAATCCTTGAGTTTGAAGCTGCAATGACGCCCAGGGAAGACGTGAACGAGATAAAGGAGGTCATCAACTACATCAAAGCCCTGAACCACGGGATGCACAGGCTTGACGAGCTTTCGCTCTCGGTCGAGCTGCTAAGGGAGCTCCACCGAACGCTCCTTGAAGGCACGCGCGGGGCACGGAAAATACCCGGTGAGTTCAGGGGCATCCAGAACTACATAGGCGCGCCGGGGGCGACCATGCGGGAAGCCACCTTCGTTCCACCGCCGCCCGATAAGGTCGCCCCAGCCATGGAAGAGCTTGAATCATTCATCAGTAGCGATGACGATATTCCACCGCTTGTGAAGATAGCTCTCATCCATGCCCAGTTCGAGACGATACATCCCTTCCTCGACGGGAACGGAAGGGTTGGCAGGCTCCTCATAACCCTGTACCTCTTCTGGAGAGCTGTATTGACGAGACCTATCCTGTACCTTAGCTTCTATCTCAAAAAGAACAGGAGCGAATACTACGACCTGCTAATGAAAGTCCGCAGGGAAGGCGCATGGGAGGACTGGATAAAGTTCTTTCTCCGGGGCGTTGGCGAGACCTCGCAGGAGGCTGCGAACACAGCCAGGGAAATCATACGGCTGAAGGATGAGCTCGTAGCAAGGCTGTATGAGAACTCAGTATCAAGCATCCATGCAGTCAGGCTCCTTGACCTGCTCTTTGAGACACCTGTGATAAGCACAGGTGAGGTGGGCAATAAGCTGCATGTGTCGGGCGTGACCGCTAACGAGCTTGTTCGGAGGTTCGTGAAGATAGGGATACTGAGGGAGGTCACGGGCAAGCAGAGGTACAAGAAGTATATGTTCAGGGATTACGTGGACCTGATAGGGCGTGGGACTGAGGGATGAGCGGGGGTAGGATGGATAAATATTTAAAATATTGTAAACCTTTGGAATGGTAATCGGGAGGTATAGTGATGTATTGCAAAAATTGCGGCGCCCAGATGGATGATACTGCTGTGTTCTGCCAGAAATGCGGTGCGAGCCAGCAGCAGGCTACAGGAGGCGGAAAAGCAACAAAATATTGCTTTAACTGCGGAAACCTTATCGACGAACGGGCTGAACTGTGCCCGAAGTGCGGTGTTCGCCAGGCGGTCACAGCATATGTCAAGAAAGAACAGAAAGAGCCCTGGCTTGCAGCCCTCGCAAGCTTCCTGATACCGGGGCTGGGGCAACTCTACAACGGCGATTCGTTTTTCAAGGCTGCGCTGATATTCTGCACTTCGTGGCTTATCCTGCCCTGGATATACGGGATTTATGACGCCTACACAGGGGCAAAAAAAATCAACGAACAGGGATAGGAGCAAGTCAAATCCTATCGTATCAGACCTCAGGAAAGTGATAGATGAGGTTGGTGAAGACAGGGTACTTGCGCTGCTCGCTCACCACGAACCTGAACGGTTTGACAGAACTATACTGGTAAGGTTTTCGGGAATGAGCATCCGGCTGTGCGCGCGATGCACCGGAATCTATCTCGGGATACTCTCAACTGTAGTCCTGTTCCTGTTCGGGCTTCGCCTCCCGCAGACCGCTGAGGTCGTGGTGGCTGCGTTTTTCCCGCTCCCGGCAATGCTGGACTGGAGCCTTGACAGATACGGGATCTGGAAGGGGGCAAATAGCTCCAGGCTCATCTCAGGGCTCATGGTGGGTGTCAGTTACGTGACCCTTTGGGCGCGTCTTTTCCGCGACCCGCTCGATGCTGTTGTCTGGTCTACCGCAATTTTCTATGTCGCTCTCGCTGTTCTTGTGCTTGCAACTGCAGGGACAGAAAAAGGCGCATCCGGTTGAAGTGAACGAGCCAACAGCATAAAATTTTTTTATAATTCGTCTCAGAAAAGCTTATATACTATTAAAATCGAAATGCGCTGCCGTAATGCGGTGGTGCCGCGTACGATAGCTGAGCCGTGGAGGACTTTTACATGAAAACAGGTAACTTTGACATTGTAGTAGAAGCGAACGAAGAGCTTGTAAACAGGGCGGTTGGAGCGTTATTTTACAAAGGCTTCCTTGACATCAGGGGCAGCTATGGCATCCCTGTTGAAGACGTGCCCGCGTCGATGAGCGAGTTCACAAAGATAGACTATATGCTGAAGCTGAAGGACGGACCCACTGTGGACTTCATCCGGAGGGACAATGTGGGCATCCTCATTTCTGCGGAAGCCATATTTAACGTGCTTGACGGGATAGAGCTTGAGTTCGATGTTGATTTCTCTATCGAGGCGTCACTTGTCTATGACAGGAATACGAACAAGCTGGTCATAGACCTTTCAAAGGCAAAAATCAGCGATATAGATATTAACGACGAGTACGACCTCCCGGTGAAGGTACTCAACAAGTTCAACGAGATAATCCGCAAAGCGATACAGGAAAACCTTACGGATAAGTACACAAGCATCGATGTCACCCCGACGCTGTTCTCGCTCGACCTGCCTGACATGCCGCCGGGAGACGAAAATAAGCTCACAATTAACATGGGCACGCTGAAAGTGCTTAACAACAATGTGGCAGCCGTATGCGTAAATCTTCTCAATTACGCCGGAGGCAACACTGCGAGCGTGGTTGATTTCACAGAGGATAAAAACCTCGCTGTTGGCATCACGGAAAATGCCATGCACAGAGTCTTTGATTTCTGGTGGGACAGGACCACGAATCCCAAGAGCATCACTGCCAGCGATACGTACGATGTCCCTTACATCGACACATTCCTTAATTTCATCGGGGGTGCCACAAAAATCGCAACAGCACTCGCAACCCTGGGAATCCTTGAGACGGATTTCACGACAGAAGACGTGTGGATGGAGTACGGCGCCACGGTCAGGTTCCGCAAGCCGGATTTCGACCTCAAGAGCGGCAACATACTCGAGGTGGACGGCAGCCTCCGCGTGGACGTATGGGCGACTGTGAAGGCACGGGTATCTATTTCGATTGAGGTCGATACAAGCGGGTTCATACCCGATGACTGGACACCCTGGGAAGACGATGTGGTTCTTGAAAAGAAGACGAGCGTCGTCACCCTGCTCGGATTGCGCCTGAATGACCTCGGCGTCACAATCGACAAGGCGCAGGGGCATGTGTTCCTTGATAACGAGAACAGGCTTATGGGCGACCTTGAGGATATCGACCTGTCCATTGACCTGGGCAACGAATGGTACACCGCGCTGCCCGAGTATGTGCTGAACGTGATCATCGATTTCGTCGAAGGGCTGGTCGAGAGCTACATGCCGCCAATAGTGCTGTCTCCAGCGCTGATAACTGAGGACGTCCCCGGCACCGGGCTCGCCATAGAGGCTGACATTGACGTGCTGGACGTATTTGATGATGAGGTCATAGTAGCTGCAGGCATAAAGGTCAAGGGGCTTCCGAGAAACATCACTCCTGTGCCGAGATACATAGCGAACACGAACCCCGAGGCGCTTGAGGTGCACAGGTCAGATTGCCCCTGGGTCGAGGAAATGAACGAGGAGCACAAGACCGGGTACTTCATCCTGTACGATGCCCTGAAGGACGGGTATAACGGGTGCAAGTACTGCCTGCCCAAATATCATACGCGGTGAGAGGGAACGATAAGCTTATCGGCATTGCAGCCGCATGAACCTGCATGAGATTCGGTGACCGTGAGCTTTCTCCACCACTGGTAGTGGCTGCGATAGGCGACAGCCCTGAGGTAAGCGCGAAAAGGGCAAAACAGATGGGCGCAGACGTGCTGGAGCTTCGCATCGACCTTCTGGGCGCGACAGGTGCGGCTGATGTTGCCCGCACACTGGGACATCTCGGGCTGCCCATGATTGCGACCAACAGGCTTGCTGCGGAAGGCGGGAAATGGGATGGCAGCGAGGAGGAGCGGATTTCGGTGCTGCAATCCGTTCTCGGCTATTGTGATGCGGTTGACATAGAGCTGTGCGCAGAAAAAGCCCCCGCCGTGATAGATGATGTAAAACGCATGGGTAAGACGGTCATAGTCTCAAGCCATGATTTCAAGAGAACGCCATCGAGGAAAGAGATGGCTGCCATACTTGAAAATGCCTTCAGCCTCGGCGCTGATATTGCAAAACTTGCGGTCACTCCCGCGTCGCTTGAGGACGTGCTAGCGCTCTTCGAAGTAACGCTCCATGCGGGGCGCCCGGTATGCACGATAGCCATGGGCGAGCTCGGCAGGCACACGCGCGCAGTGCTTCCCATATACGGTTCTGTGCTGACATACGGTTCCGCGGGCAAAGCCACGGCTCCGGGACAGATGAGGGTCGATGAGCTGGTTTCCGAGCTGCGGCTGCTCGGCGCAAAGTAAAAGTGATGCCTGATGAATTATAGCCTAAATCTCAATTTTATTTATATCTTATAGTGATTAGATTTATACATTATCGCAGGCTATTTGATCTCTATTGGTTTGAGGGCACTGCAATGTACTATCGATCAAACCGGAACCGCACAGGAAACAAAGAAAAGCAGCCATGCTTTAAGTAGTCGCACGACTATTTGAGCAATGGAGGAGTCATGGAGATTAGTGCACATACATCAGTAAAGGAACTGTACAGTGTATTGAAGAACGATGGCGTGACGAACACTTTTGACAGGTTCGACGCCCAGGGGAAGCGCTGCTCG
>DUGO01000095.1 GCA_013331375.1 Candidatus Methanoperedentaceae archaeon
CTTCATCCTCTGGTCATGGTCGAACGCCCTCCACTCTGGTCCCTGGTCAACGAAATCAGAATCCACCACAAGCCCGCACTCTGAGCATATGAGCTCAGCCCGCTCATAATCGTGCACAAGCGTGTGGCTGCCGCACTCCGGGCATTCCACGGTCGCCTTCTCGAACTCGCCCACCTTCTCCTTTTCTTTTTTCAGCCTGAGCGCCTCTTTTATCTTCTCGCGCTCGGTCCTCTCGACTTCCTTGACTTTTTCAACTTCTTGCATATGATACCTTTCCTACCAGGTTCATTAAAAACGCTTACCGCAGGTACACTTTTTCGTTCTGCAAATTGCGGATTTCGGTTTCTTTTATACCCCTGAACACTTCAACAGAAAAGTAAGGCCTGCTCACGGGCCCGAAAACCTCTACAAGTTTTCCTACTTTCCTGGCTTCTTTTGTAAGAACAATGGAGTTGAGCCCCGGGCAGGCATCGGTATCTCCCCGCACTATCATGTACCCCTGACCTGAGAGATGCTGTACCGTACCGAGTCTCTTCAATAGTTCACCTCTGACATAAGTAAGGTCATCTTAAAGTATATAAATATTTCGCAAAGCCTTTATTTGATTATTTTCATACCCCTTAAAGGTTTTGATACGAGAGCCCGCGCCTCACTCTCGCTCATACCCGCGCCCCGTGCAATCGTGAGTGCGGTCCTCTCAGTTATCAGGTCGTCCGGAGAGTGGGCGTCGGTGTTGAGAATTAGATTGGCGCCTGCGTCTTTCGCTGTCCTTGCCACGTGCCCGTTGGTGCGGTTATGCCCGCAGCGCGCTGTTATTTCAAGATAGACGCCGTTCTCCCTTGCAAGTTCAGCCTCCTCGATTGATATCAAGCCGGGGTGCGCAAGGATATCGATATCAGCCAGAAGCGCTGCGCGGTTCGTGCCCTCGGGTACAGGCTCGACCGTAGTCTCGCCGTGCACCACGACCAGCTCTGCTCCCAGCCCTCTTGCGCGTCGCGCCAGCGCATCTATCTTCCCGGGCGGCACATGCGTGAGCTCGACACCCACCAGGGCGCGGATATCCCATTCGTCCCGGATGTATGAAAGGTCTTTCAGGCACGATACAACGTGCTCAAGATTGGTGGCATCCACATGGTCTGTGATTGCAACTGCCTCGCAGCCGTTGACCATGGCTCTCCTTATAAGCTCGGTTGGGAGAAGCTCACCGTCACTGAAGATGGAATGGGTATGCAGGTCTATCATACGATGTAATCCTGTGGTTTGCTCCTTATATATTTACCTTCACTATGTTCACTGCCATGTTTTACTTTACTGTGCGACCGAATGTATGCCAGGCGCGATATAGGTCAGGAGATACGTGAATACGAGTGCCAGGAAGCAGACAATACCGAGCACGGCTGACAGCCTCCACAGCCTGTCGTATATCCGGGTGTGCAGGTACGCGCTGTACAGCACCCACATCATTATCGAGCCATTTATCTTGGGGTCCCACCACCAGGAAGTGCCGCTCCACGCCGCAACCGCCCAGGGGTATCCGAGAAGCATGCCTGCGGTGAGCAGGAGGTAACCGATTTTCGCGTATCCGTATGCTATCTCATCGAATCTCATTTCACGCCCAACCAGCATGAACACGCATGCTGCAAACGTGATAGCAAGCGACGCATATGCAATGAACAGCATGGGCGGGTGAAGCCACATGTACTCCGAGTTGTAGTAATACACCACGCGCCCGTAGAACTGCCCTCCAGCCTGCTGGATAAACATCTGGTCTCCGGTCCCGAGCGCCGAGTACCAGCCTATTATTTCGGAATGCAGCTTCGGGAGCGGTTCTAAGAACGGGTTTGAATACAGGTAAACGATTGTGGAAAGCACCGCGAGCACAATAGCTGCAGACGCTCCCACCTTGCTATCTTTCCTGCATGAGTGCAGCGCGAAAAACGACAATAGCAGAGCCCAGAAATACAGCTTCTCATTCTCAATCCAGAGCGGCACTGCCAGCCTTTCGATAAAGTCAACGTAATTGTATATCTGTACATGGAACCACACAAGCACAAGGAAACCGAGCGCAAGCAGGGCTGCCTGGACTTTCAGAAGCCGGGCGAGCAGCCCGAACCATTTGCCGCTCGCAAGATAGTAAACCGAAACTGCAGCCAGCATAAGCGATATCACGGACGCATACGTCATTAGCGGCTGCCCGATAACGCCAGCCATCTCCCTGGCAGAGATATAGTCCTGGTACATCAGAGCTCAATCTCCTCGACTGGTCGTCCGTCCACGGTCGAGGGTGCGAGCCAGTCTATCAGGTGCATCAGCTCCGCCTCGCTGCCTGCCTGTATCTCGACGTATATTGAGCCAAGGCTCTCGTCATCAGAGAAATTCGCCCTGCCAGCGAATGCCACCTGCTTGCCAATGCAGAATTCCGTGAGTTCGCCCCGCTTTCCCCGTATCAGCACCGAGCGTGCAGTGTCCAGGATTTTCTCTGCACGCAGGAGCTCATGGAGCTTTTTCAGCGAGTCCGCAGTGCCCGTGCCCGAAAGCCTCGGCTTTTCCCCGGGCTCTACATGTGTCTCAAGCTCACTGAAAATGTTCCTCACAGCAGCCTCTACTTTTTCTTCAAGCTCTGTAGGATTGATGAGTGCTGATACCCTGACAGTGATCATGGCTACACACTCCTGAGAACATCAAGCGGTCTCATTCTCCTGACCCACAGAGCGGAAGCAACGCCCGTAAGTATTCCGATGGCAGCCGAAAGCACAATCCCGAGATACATGAAATCCGGCTCAAGACTTACAAGCCCCTGTATCCCGGTGAACGATTGGGATATCCAGTTCAGGGCGCTGACAAGAGGCATGCTCAGGACAAGGGCGACCGCACAACCGGAGATACTTACCAGCAGCCCTTCCGCGAATGTTCTCTTGATTATGGACCATCGCGAGAATCCGAGCACCAGCAGTACGGCGAGCTCCTTCCTCCTGCTGTTCAGGGACAGCAGCATGTTGATGACGCATAGCGTAGCTCCGCTCACCACAGCCAGCACCACGATGGAGGCAGCACCAGCCACAGGGAGCGCGTTCTGCCTGACCGCGCCTGCAAAGAACTCGGTGTTGGTGCTGACCCTGTACTGTGGATACCTGCCCCGCAGGCTCACCGCGATTTCTTTCGCATCCGCACCGGGCTTGAGCCGTACCATCACCATGCTCGCAGAGTCCTGGTACTTATTCCCGGTTATATCCTGGAGCTCGGAGAGATATAGAATCACCATGGGCGAAGAGCTGAACATTGATAGCGAGTTTGTGATGCCCACGACCGTGAACTCCTGTGCCTCTGCCTCGGAAACGGTCTTCCCGATATGGATGGTGTCTCCCACGCCTGCACCGAGGAGACCTGCGGTCCTGCCGTCTATCAGCACTTCCCGGCTCCATGCCCCATCGTACCTTCCGCCTGCGTAGTGGGTGTCCTTCAAGAGGTCCTTGCCTGCGCTGATTGAGATCATCTTCGATTCTCCGGGACCCCGCGTGTTCTCTATACCCAGCGCAAAAAGCGTCCTCATCTCTGTACCCTCCCTGTAGGCATAGACCATCTCAGCAAGAACGGGGGATGCGAGTGACACGCTGCTGTTGTTGCCGATGTCCCGTGCTACAGTATGCGCGAAAGTGACTTTAGTCTCACTGCCGCCCATGTACTGGGACTGCAGGTCGGCAGGCTTGCCCGTCACCCAGAGGTTGTACCTGCTGGCTTCAAGCGTCTTGCCTCCTGTTGCGACTATCCCGTTCCCGATGGATGCGATTATGATGATCGACAGCACTGCCAGGGCTATGCCTGAAACGGATAGGATGGTCCTTGACAGGCTCCTGAGCATGGTGCGCAATGCAAGCATTTATCAGAATTGGAACTTGTATGATAATAACTTATCCGATGCATAAAATGAAAAAGATCAGGCTGCCCCGCTAAGCCTGACCTCCCCTTCATTTGGTTTCACTTTTTCTGGTAGAGTGCAGCCGGGACATGGACAAGATGACACTTGAAGCAGCTTTCCATCCCGATACCCATACTCAGTTCACTCACACGTGTCTGGNNGTTTACGGGCGTCTGGTTGAGCTCATTGCCGAGAGCATCAACCATGCCAAGCACGCTCTCGTCGACGTAGTATTTTCTTGCGGTGTCATGGCAGGCATTACAGGTCTCACTCATGGCTTTGAACCTTTTTGCGAAATCTCTGAAGTGCGCCTTTGCCATTTCGGTCTGCCCCTGCGAGATATCGGTTTCTATCCCTACATAGCTTGCATCCACAAACTGCATGATCCGTGAAAATCCCACATGCTGACCCGTCACGGGGTCATTGACTGTTACGGCTGAGAAATTCTTCCAGTGGTATTTCTGCTTGACCTCTGACATGGTCGCAACGTGGCAGTTAAAGCACACCCTGCCCACATTTTCATACGCCTCCATAACACTACCCGGATTCCCCGTTTCAAGAGCTTTTCCGAGTTCCCGGACAGGCTCATCCGGATATCGACCGTTCCATTCAGGTACCATCCCGGAGACCTCCTCATACTTTGTCTTGAACCTGTTGAAATCCTTTGAGGCGTTCTGCGGGTCTCCCTCTGAGAGGTCCGCGACAATGCTTGTGAATGAAGTGCCAAGTTCTATCATGCTGAAGAGGTAGAGCGGTTTATCGGTTCTTGGGGGATAAAAATCCTCGAGTGACTTCGGGAGCGGGGTTTCGGGTGCTTTTTTTTGGAGGGCGCTGGTGAAGCCGACAATTGCAATAGCGGCGACCAGTATGCCCAGGGCTATCAGAGTTATTCTTTTCATGATTAACCTCCTATTCATCAATGCTGCAGGCTCATTTAATGTGAGCCCAAGTAATTTTACACGTTCAATAATCATAAATGTTACGCTTTTCACACTTTCCGGGTCGCGAACATTTTTCAACAATTTTCAACCGACATATTTTTACCCAACCTGAATGCTAATAGGGTCGGTGAAAGGATGAGGAACTGGATAATACCACTTGCGATTTTGACCCTGATTCTTGCTGTTTCTGGTTGCAACGAACAGCAGAAAAGCGCAGAAAGCACCGCAGCCCAGCTGCCCGTGAAGGACCTGCCGGGAAGCATAAAGTATATCGGCTCACCGTCTTACGAGAGCGTGATGTCCAGCATCGCACGGGACTACGGCAACTTTTCGAGCGCGGGTAAAATTGTAAACGCATCGCAGGGTTTCTACCAGAATAAAGGTAGTATCGATTTCAACATCATTGTAATGAAATTCCAGGACAAGCCTGCTGCTGCCTCTTTTGTGGAGGAGTTCAGGTCGGGCTACCAGGAATTCCCATACGAGTCCCGCTTCCTTGAGGAGAGCTTCAACGGTCACAGCGCCCTGCGAATAAAATACTACGCAATCGAGAGGGGTAGGGATGAGCCGAGATACCTGTACATCTGGAGCAACGGCTACCTTGTGTTCCTTGTCCGGGGCACGTCGGATGATGCTTCTCTCATGCTTTCGCTCGCAAAATCCACAGGCAATTAAAGCATCAGATAAAGAATGTTCGGATAAGCGGGGGGTTGGAGGTTGGTTGGATAAACAGCACCCCGCTTATCTTGAGATGGTTGTTCGATACAATACGAACATACGTATTTATACGAACTATCGCTTATAAAGCTTTCGGTTACTGTTTTCCCACTGTTTTTCCCTGTATCTTCCTGCTTCTTCCAGATAGATGGTGAGTGTCATTAAAAATAATTAATTTACCTAAGGCAAAAAAATATAAGTAGTAATCAGGTTATAGTTAATACATATGAAAGTAACCTTCAGAGTAATTGGCTCGGAAGAGGATTTGGAGGAGTTGACGGGGACAGAGGAGAACGTGCATTTCTGCTTCAGGCCGTCAGAGAAGAACATATTCGACCTGCTGAAGAAATGCCCGAAACTGAAGAGGATCCAGCTGCCGCCTTCGTACCACAAGACCGTATCAAACACTACGAAGCTGCTGCTTCAGATGAGAGGGATCCAGACAGCTGTTGGGGATATCTGGGGGCACAGGACAGATATCGAAAAGACAGCCAGCGTAGAAGTTTAGGTTCGTACAGCGGACTTAAGGACGATAAGCTGCTCGAACATATACCTCTCGCCTGCGACCATGCTGACTTCGAAACCCTGCGTTTCAAGCGCGTGGACCACCCGCCCCGTATCTGCAAGAGTGGATACCAAGAACAATAGCCTGCCGCCCGGTGTGAGGTGGTCACGCACATCTGAAATGAACCGCCCTATCACAGCCAGCCCGTCGCTCCCGCCGTCAATCGCCATGTCAAGCCAGCCTCCCAGCCGTTCATGCTCACCTGTCGGCAGGTAAGGCGGATTGAATATTATCAGGTCGAACCTCCCCTTAAGTCCTGAGAAGAGGTCGCAGATGACAGAATCCACGCCATTCGCCCTTGCGCATGCAGCCGCATGCGGGTTCAGGTCGGCGGCGAGCACGCTGGCACACCTGTCCCGCAAAAGCGCAGATACAAGACCGCAGCCGCACCCCATCTCGAGCACGTGGTCGTTTCGACTGACCTCGGAAAGCGCCGCCTCTGCGAGCAGGAAGGTGTCCTCTGAGGGCTCGTACACATGCGCAGAGTAACGGATTTCAGCTCCCCGGTAATGTATCTTCATCAGATGTCTTTGAGCTCACCGCCAAAGTAGCTGTCGTATGCGCCCATGTCGAAGTGCCCGTGCCCGCTGAGATTGAACAGGATTGTCTTCTGCTGCTTCGTCCTCCTGCACTCAAGAGCATTCGATGGCACACTTTATGGCATGCGCGGACTCTGGCGCGGGAACGATGCCCTCTGAGCGTGCAAACTGTACTGCTGCAGCGAACACCTCGGTCTGCCTGAGCGCCACCGCCTCGATGACCTTCCCTGCGTGTAGTTTGCTGACCAGCGGCGCCATGCCGTGATATCGCAGCCCTCCCGCATGGATGGCTGGCGGGGTGAACTCGTGACCGAGCGTGTACATCTTCAACAGCGGCGTCAGTTCTGCAGTATCCCCGAAATCGTACCTGAACTCTCCACCGGTCAGGGATGGACACGCCGTGGGCTCCACTGCGATAGCCCTGACATCGTGCTTTCCCCGGAGCTTATCTCCTATGAAGGGGAACGCCAGCCCTGCGAAGTTGCTGCCGCCTCCCACGCTGCCGATGACGATATCCGGGTACTCGTCCTCGGTTTCAAGCTGTGCCCTGGCTTCCTGTCCTATGACCGTCTGGTGCATCAGGACATGGTTCAGCACGCTGCCGAGCGCATACTTCGTGTCGTCGTGCGTTGCTGCATCTTCCACGGCCTCACTGATGGCGATGCCAAGGCTGCCGGGCGAGTCCGGGTCTTTCGCCAGTATCTTCCTGCCGGCATTCGTCTTATTGCTGGGAGACGGTATGACCTCCGCACCCCACAGGTGCATGAGCGACTTCCTGTACGGCTTCTGTTGATAGCTCACCTTTACCATGTACACGGTGCACTTGAGCCCGAACAAGCCTGTTGCAAGCGATAGCGCAGAGCCCCACTGCCCTGCCCCGGTCTCTGTCGCAAGCCTCGACACGCCTTCCTTCATGTTATAATATGCCTGGGCGACTGCTGTATTCGGCTTGTGGCTGCCTGCCGGGCTTGTTCCCTCGTACTTGTAATATATCCTGGCAGGCGTCTTCAGCGCAGCCTCGAGCCTGTATGCCCGGTATAGCGGCGTGGGTCTCCAGAGCCTGTAAATATCAAGCACCTCTTCGGGTATGGGAACCATCCTGTCGCCGCTCACCTCCTGCTTTATGAGCTCTATCGGGAACAGGGGTGAGAGCTCCTTGGGTCCTATGGGCTCTTTTGTTCCTGGATGGAGCGGCGGCTCAGGCGGTTCGGGCATGTCAGGCAGGATGTTGTACCATGTCGTGGATAACTCATTCTCATCAAGGAGTATCTTGGTTTTATCTGTCATGCTGTGGTTCCAACCTTTTTGATTATTTCATGATTCTTACTTCATCAGGTCCTGATCTTTCCGCCGCCTGTCGAACTCAGCCTTTATCTTCTGCGCCTCCCTTATGATGTCACCTATGCCCTCACTGTCAATCTCGGTCTTCATCCTGTCTGAGAGCAGCGTATCAGCATCCCTGGCGCCAACAAGTCCTGAGAGTTCGCTCGATGAGAGCTGCTCTTCCACGATCTTTTCAATTACTGCATGCTGGGTGCCGTCAATCGATAGCGATTCGCTCATTCCCCTGATATCCCCGAGATCGCTTTCCAGTCTTATAAGCGTATCATAGCCCCTGCTTGAGAGTGACCCCGCCTCGTGTTTCTTAAGTATATCGAGTTCTGTTCGCAGTGATAAGATGTTTTTCTCGATATCAGTTATGGATTTGTTCAGCCCCTCGCGGCTGGTTGTGTATTCGATTGAGAATGCATACACCCGTTCGATGGTAATGCTCGTGAATATCGCCACTCCCATCACAGCCGGGAACATGGCGCTCCAGGCTATATCTTTCGCATCATAGAACAGCAGGAGAGAGTACAGCACCAGGGCTTCTCCTCCCACAAGCCCTGCCGGGTCGAACCTGCGGTGGATGTTTCTGGGCGTAGCCATAACAGCCATGAAATTCACAGCCGTCACAACCAGCATCACAATCCCGATTATGAACGGGAACGCAAAGTGCCTGATTATGTCATACCTTCCTGCAAGGCTGAGGAGCGCAACGATCAGCAGGGATATTCCAACGATGAACCCATTAATTTCTTTGAATTGTTTGAGCGCTGGCAGGAATTTCAGCCTTTTTTGCTGGAACTTGACCGCTATGGTGAGCAATATGATTGCACCTATCGCCGCGGGGAAAACCGGGTTTTTCAACACATTCCACCTGTTCAGCTGGACAAGCGCTGAAACAACAAAAAGAGACACTCCAATGATGATATTTACAATGGAATGCTCAAGAATGTCTTCAACTTTGATTTGGAGTTTCATGATGTTTTTCTCATATAAAATTGGTCAAATACCTATATAAAACTTGCACTAGACGTCCATCTGACTGTCTGCAGTCCTGAATGAGCCGAGCAGCTTCAACATACCGGTCTTCTGCTTGACGTTTTCAATAGCTTCCCTGACCAGAGGGTCAGAGAAATGCCCCTTGAAGTCGATATAGAACAGGTAATCACCGAGCGCCTTCTTTGACGGTCTTGACTCGATTTTTGTCAGGTCGATGCTCCTGCGCGCGAATTCACCCAGCAGGTCATACAGCGCACCCGGTCTGTTCTCATCAAGATAGACAATGATGGAAGTCTTGTCGCTGCCGCCTGGCGGGGCGAATTGCTTTCCTATCACAAGAAAGCGCGTGAAATTCTCTTTCATGTCCGCGATGCTGTGCTCAAGAACCGTGAGCCCGTATCTCCGGGCTGACTCTTCCGAGGCTATCGCTGCCGTATTCCTGGCTTTCGCAGCCATCTCCGCCGCCCTGGCAGTACTTTCGACCGCCCTGAGCTCTGCCCCAGGGAACATGGATTTGAGATGCTTCCTGCACTGCGCAAGCGCCTGAGGATGGGACAGGATGACCCTGATGTCCTCGCCCCTCCTGCCAAGGAGGCAGTGCTTTACCGGAATCACGACCTCGCCTGTGACCTTCACATCGTACTCAAGCAGGTAGTCAAGCGTCATGCCTATTGAGCCCTCGATTGAGTTTTCAACAGGTACTATCCCGGAGTCGATCTCGCCCTTCTGCGCGGCTTCAAGGACATCGGATATGTCCTCGAAATACCTTATTTCAGCGCGGCTGTTCCACTTGCGTGCCGCTTTCTCCGAGAACGTGCCTTCGGGTCCAAGAACCCCGATTTTCACCTTTTCGCTCACTTTTCAGCCTCCTGGCTCCTGTTTTTCACTGCAATTACTCCGAGATGGTCAATATGGTATGGCATGAGGTCCCTGGCACAGATGATACTGTACATCCGCTTGAGCTTTTCCACTTCTGCTGTAAGCACCTGCCCGGGGTCGCAGGCTGCATCAATGCTGCGCGCCTTGAGGGCTGCAATGAGTGTTCCTCCGGGTTTCAAAAGACCTGCATTTGCTATCGCTATCGCCGCCTGCTCTGGCTGGGCAACATCCTGGTAAATCGCGTTCACCCTGCCCACGATGCCTGCATACCTCCCAGGATGCCTCGCATCAGCAAATATGGGGATGATGTTTTTCCGCTTCTCTGCCAGGCGTATCAATTTCAGCATCGGCTTCGGAGAGAACTCGACCGCGTATACTGTACGCACCATGTCGCACATGTGCCAGGCAGTCGAGCCTGCGGCCGCCCCGAGGTACAGGACGTCAAAATCCCTGCGAAGCCCTGCTGGCATTCCAAGTACAAGCATGGCTGCAAGCTTGCTCCTGTACGGGTCCCAGACTCGCGCGCCGCTCGAAGCAGGGCGCCCGCCCGGAAAGACTTGTTCAGGCATCCTGCTGTGAGACATCGTAGAAATAAAACCTCGCTTTACCGAAATTCACAAGCCGTCCGTGACCGAGCACATCCTCGGTCCCCAGCGGTCGTATCACCATGTCAGAGCCCACCCGCTCAGCGATAGCTCCCATCGCTCCCTGCATCTCGATTGGGGGGCGGATGGAATAGATGAGACCTGCGTTCATGTAAATATCCATATCCGGCTGGAACACGTCGTCCTGTACAAACCGTAAGCCTGAGCCCTGCCCCACTGGCTCGATGTCAGTGACCGTCAGGTCCACACAGCCGCTAATCATCCGCGCAATCTCGTGCAGCCTGCCCACACCTATCTCCACCACCTTTTTCCCGCCGTAGCGCCCGCATATGAACTGCGCAATATCTTTATACTCGATTGTGGACATTCTCTGCCTCATGAACGTGGGCATCGTGCCTGTAGGGCGGATAGAAGCCGATGTACTGGACTCAGTCTGTAAAGCGGTAGGGGATATATATGAAGTTTGTGTGTCAGTCGAACGAGCGCACGATATCCCTGAGCATTCGTTCAACCGCAGGAGAAACCAGTACGTAGCCTACGATTTCCTGAAGCTCGCAGAGTCATGCTCGTGCGATAAGAACCTTGCAGTCACTGATGCCGACCTGTACCTGCCCAGGCTCAATTTCGTGTTCGGGCAGGCAAAGCTGAACGGGCGCGGCGGCGTTGTTTCTCTGTTCAGGCTGAACAGCAGCCAGAGGGACATCTTTATACTTCGAGCGATGAAGGAATCGGTACATGAGATGGGACACCTGCTCGGACTGCGCCACTGCAGCGATCCCGGCTGTGTGATGAGCTTTTCTCCAGAGATTGTGGGCGTGGATAAAAAAGGGGTTGACCTGTGCAGGCTGTGCGAGGACAGGCTTTGATAGTGCGCAGATTCATGCCTGAGGATTTCTCCTCTGTGCTTGAGCTCGAACAGGAGTCTTTCCAGGACCATAACCCGTTCCTGTATACAGAGTTCTATGAATCCAATCCCGACGGCTTCCTCGTGGCAGAGCTCGACGGCAGGGTTGTCGGGTTCGCGGTCGGTCTCATAACTCCTGAGCACGAGGGGTGGGTATTTACGCTGTCTGTCAAAAGCGATTTCAGGCGAAGGGGCATCGGCGGGATGCTGCTCGGGGCTCTCATTGAGCTTTTCATGCAAATGAAGGTCCCGCGAGTGAAGCTCGAAGTCAGGGTAAGCAATGTAACCGCCCAGCGCCTGTACTCCAGATTTGGCTTTGTCGCCTCGCGCCTTGTTCCAGGCTATTATGCCGATGCCGAGGATGCTATCGTCATGGTCAAGACCCTTTCCCCGGGTCCGGCTGTTTGAGCCGCTGCATGAGGGGATTCTCAGGCAAGTATTCTCTGGGGATTCCGGGCTGTCATCAGGATCCCCTTGTGTTCCACTGGAAGATATATGCCTGTGAACTCAGAAGTGTGTTCAGGGATGTTCGGGGTTAGGAACCTTGAACAGACTGAACAGACGCGAAACAAACAGGAAGATTTATGTACCATCAGTTACTAGCATTACCCCGGGAATATACTTCTTTTGATTTCTTTACGCGGTCTGTATCGCGTCATCCCGTGTTCCAGTGGAACTCATGGGGTCCCCCAGCCCCTCCAGACTCCAGTGGAAGCACCCGTCCTTCATCATAATGTAGTATATATTATGCCGTCTTCGCGTCATGGTTTTCCACAGGAAATAAAGGGGTCGCCAGCATAACGCTTATTAAGGTGCGCTTCCTATGCATCCCTTGCGGTTGAGGTTGGAAAAATGACAGGAACAGAAAGTTTTCAGGTAGGCATTTTTGAGAATTTGATGAGCAGCCAGCAGATATTTGAGAACAGGGAAGTGCTTCGGCATACATACACCCCGGATTATCTTCCTCACAGGTCCGAGCAGATAAACAGCCTGGCGACAGTGCTTGTGTCTGCGCTGAGAGGAGACACTCCATCGAACGTACTGATTTACGGAAAGACGGGCACGGGTAAGACTGCAGTGGCGAAGTACGTGGGCAAGGAACTTGAGAAATCAGGGGACCTTCGTGGGGTCCAGTGCAAGGTGATTTACATAAACTGCGAAGTCATAGACACGCAGTACAGGCTCCTGGCGCATATAGCGAGGCATTTCGACAAGGACGTTCCAATGACAGGCTGGCCCACTGACCAGGTGTACTCAGAGTTCCGCGACTCTCTCGACAGGGAAAAACGCGTAGCCATCGTGGTGCTGGATGAGATAGACAAGCTCGTGCGCAAGGGCGACGATGCGCTCTATAACCTGTCGCGCGTGAACACTGACCTCAAAAAAGCGCGTCTCAGCCTCATAGGCATATCGAACGACCTGAAATTCACCGAATTCCTTGACCCCAGGGTCAAAAGCTCGCTCGGCGAAGAGGAGCTTGTATTCCCGCCTTACGACGCCAACCAGATCCGCGATATCCTGATGCAGAGGGCAGAGATGGCGTTCAAGAAATCGGTGCTTGAGGAGATGGTGATACCTCTCTGCGCCGCCTTTGCTGCCCAGGAGCACGGGGACGCGCGCAGGGCGCTGGACTTGCTCCGGGTCTCGGGTGAGATAGCCGAGCGCGCAAAGGCTTCCGTTGTCGGAGAAAGGCACGTGAGGCAGGCACAGGAGAAGATAGAGATAGACAGGGTCGTGGAAGTGGTGCGCACGCTGCCCACCCAGTCCAAGCTCGTGCTGTTGAGCGTGCTCCTGCTGAACAACGGGGCGGACACAGAGAGCCTCACCACGGGCGAGGCGTACCATGTGTACAGGCAGATGTGCAGGGAGATAGGAGCCGAGGTGCTGACACAGCGGCGCATCACTGACCTGATATCCGAGCTGGACATGCTGGGCATACTGAACGCTGTGGTCGTGAGCAAGGGCAGGTACGGCAGGACAAAGGAGATTTCGATGAGCGTGCCACTTGAGAGCACAAAGAGCGCGCTGTTCGAGGATTACAGGCTCAAGCCGCTCGTGGATTTCAGGGCACCCCAGACAGCGATGCAGATGAAGCTCTATTAGAAGATGGAGTGAACTGTAAGAGGCAGGTAGCCGACAAAGGGTATGCGGAATCTTGCCACACCCACCACCCATTCCTCCTTGACAGGCGACATGTAGCTCACGCTGCCCTCCTGGTCGAACTTCTGGTTCGTTCGCGGGTTATCGCCCTTGGTGATATAGCCAGCGTAAGGCGCAGGAGGACCTCCGTCCCACATGGGCTCACCTTTTTCAACAAAATACATCGCTCTGTGTATCACTGGAGTCCCGCCCTGTCCCATCTTCTGGTACAGGATGACGTCCCCGTAATCGCCGAAAGACTTGTATCCTGTAGCCATTCCTTCCTCACGCGTCATGACTGTCGTATGGTCAGCTCCCTCTTTTATCACAAGGTCGCCGATCTGCATATTGGGTTCCATGCTGCCGCTTTCAACAGCGACAAGCGGATAATAGGTGCCGAGCAGGAGCTGTGAGACAACCATGAAAATGCCCACGACCGCAAACACGTAAATCAGGTCGCGCAGAAGCCCTGCAAGGAAATCGTCGCTCTCCCTGAGCCACTTGATTGCATCATTCATCAGGGCTACCTTTATGGTGGAGGGCGATATAAGGTTATTTCATGCCACAGGGTCAGGTGCAGGTAGTGCAGCGGTTCGCAGAAGCTGGTTACCAGATAAATCCTGAAGCGGTCGCCAGGATAATGACCCACGAGTCGCCGCAAGAGCTGATTAATCTCACTCTCAAGACCCTGAGCCCTGACGTTATTGTGGTGTGCCCCGAGCACCTGTGCGTGCAGCAGGAAGCAAGGAAGAAGCAGGTCACTGAACAGGTCGGGTCTGAAAAGGTCAAGGGCGCGGCACATGACATCAGGGTGCTGTTTGACGTGCCTGAGAAAACGTCAGGGATTGGCGATTACGAGGAATTCGTCTCGTACTTCAGGGACAGGTATGCCAGGCTCAGCGAGATGCTGAGGATACGGCTGAACGAAAGAGGGATGAGCGCAAGACCGATAGAAAGCCTGAGGAAAGTGGACGGGAGGGACGTATCTGTCATCGGCATTGTGGCTGAAAAGAGGACCACGGCGAACGGGCACCTGCTGGTCGAGATCGAGGACACGACTGGAACGGTTTCCGTGCTCGTGCTAAAGGACAAGGATCTCTTCAGCGAGGCTGGGAAGATAATACTTGACGAGGTCATAGGAGTCACGGGTTCGCTTTCAAAGGACAAGCGTGCCATCTATGCGAACTCCATCATGTCCCCCGACATGCCAGCTCCGCAGAGCCAGGCAAGGCTCGCGGGCAGGGACGGCGCCGGGAAAGCCGTGCTGATATCAGATACGCACGTGGGCTCAAAGACATTCCTCGAAGGCGCGTGGAACAGGTTCGTTGAGTGGATGTGCGGCGACTCGGGTGATGAGAGGCAGAGGGAGCTTGCGTCCCAGGTCAGGTACGTGGTCGTGGCAGGCGATGTGGTTGACGGCATAGGCATATTCCCGGGTCAGGAAAGAGAGCTGCTCATCAGTGACATCTACGAGCAATATGAAGCTGCAGCCGGTTATTTCAACGCACTGCCCGCGCACGTGAAGCTGGTGATAGCCCCGGGCAACCATGACGCGGTGCGCCAGGCTGAGCCGCAGCCGCATTTGCCCGAGAGAATTACAAAGTCGTTCAGGAACGCAGTGTTCGTGAGCAACCCCTCGATAGTCGAGCTTGACGGGACAGGCATACTCATCTACCATGGTCGCTCAATAGACGACCTTGTTTCGAACGTGCCCGGCATATCCTACAGCGACCCTGCAAAGGCGATGGTGGAGATGCTGAGGAGGAGACACCTCTCACCGATATACGGCGGAAGGGTGATGGTCGCGCCCGAGCGCACGGACGGTTTTGTCATCAATAACCCGCCTGACATCCTCCACTGCGGGCATGTGCATACGGTCGGGACGACACGATATAAAGGCGTGCTGGCTGTGAACAGCGGCACATGGCAGAGCCAGACAGAGTTCCAGAAGCGTATGAACCTGACACCAGTGCCTGCAAGGGCGCATGTCGTGGATTTGAAGAACCTGTCCACGCAGGTGCTCAATTTCTATTCGTAAACATACGAATCAAAAGCTTTAATACCCATTTTACACCTATCGTATAATAAACTGAAAAGCGGAGATAAAACGAAATGCTTAAGGTAGTATTCTATAATCCAGTAGGAATGGAACTTAGGTAGGTGGAACTAACGGCAGAGTCTATCTCATGCTATCAATGCGGGAAATGCACATCGATTTGCCCTGTGCGCAGGGTCAGCAAGACCTCGCCGCGCGGCGCGATATACAGCTCAAACGTTTACAGCGACAGGAAGGATTCAGTCTGGACCTGCCTGACATGCGGGCTGTGCCCGATGGAATGCCCGCAGGAAGTGGATTTCCTGAAATTCGTCAGGGAACAGCGGGCGGGGCGCAAGCCTCTTGACGTGGCTCACCAGGGAGTGTTCACAGAGCTCGCTTCACTGATGTCTGTGCTTGACGGGAAGGCGGTGATAAAGACAGGGCTTGCGAGCGCGGAATCGAAGTACGGCTACTTCCCGGGATGCGCGGGATATTTCGACCTGCTGCTGCATGACGTCGGCGTGAAGTTCAGCGAGGTCGGAGAGGCGTCCGTGATGCTTCTCGCAAAAATCGGCATCGCACCCAAAATCATGGAAATGAAATGCTGCGGGCATGACGTCTTATGGCAGGGCAAAAAGGACGTGTTTGACAGGCTTGCGGGATACAATACCGACTATATCAGGAAAAGCGGCATAGATACGCTTGTAACAGGCTGCGCCGAGTGCTACAGGACATTTTCGCTTGACTATCATCTTGGCGAGCTCGGCGTCAGGGTCGTGCACATTGCAGAGCTGCTGCCCGGGCTCGGATTGAGGATAGGCGAAAAGGTCACGTACCATGACCCGTGCAGGCTCGGGAGGCACATGGGCGTGTACGATGCTCCGCGGGCAGCGCTTACAGCCAACGGTGTCGAGCTCGTCGAGATGGCGCACAGCAGGAAGGATGCGCTCTGCTGCGGCGTGAGCAATTTCATGAACTGCAATGAGCAGACAAAGGCGCTGCGTATGATGCGGCTGGATGAGGCTTCGGCGACCGGCGCCAGGACGATGATTACGACATGCACCAAATGCCTTGCGCACCTGAACTGCCTGAGAAACGACGGAGAGCCTGAGAAGACCTACAGCTTCGAAGTGGTCGACCTGGCAACCTACCTTGCGAGGCACCTATGATAAAGACAGAAGAGCTTGACCCCAACTTCAAGTACGAGATAGCGTCCATGCCGGGCGGTGAGAGGATAAAGTACTGCTTCAACTGTACAGGCTGCACGGTCTCCTGCCCTGTGAATGAGATAGACAGGGAGTTCAATCCCAGGAAGATACTGCGCCAGTCGCTGCTTGGCATGCGGAAAGAGGTGCTGTCGAGCGAACTCATCTGGCTCTGCTCCTCGTGCTATGCCTGCTACGAGCACTGTCCTCAGGACGTTCGGATAACGGAAATTATGGGCGCTCTTCGCACCATAGCTGAGAAGGAAGCGCACAGGGGCAATATAGCGGTACCCTGCGACAAGCGCAAGTTCGATAGCGCCTTCACGGGCTCGATAAAGAAGCACGGCAGGGTATATGAGGCGATGACAATCGCAGGATTCATATTCAGGACAAAGGGCATCGGGGGCATGCTCGCATATACGCCAATGGGACTGGCGATGCTGCGGAAAGGCAAGCTACCGCTGCTGCCGCATGGGATTAAGGGTAAAAAGCAGGTAAAGGCAATCTTCGAGATGATGCACAGATGAAGTTCTCATACTATCCCGGATGCACGCTGCACGGCTCTGCTTCCGAATACGATATCTCGACAAGGGCGGTGTGCAGGGCGCTCGGCATCGAGCTTGTGGAGATAGAGGACTGGAACTGCTGCGGCGCGCTTGAGGGCAGCTCAAACAAGGCACTCTCAACTGCGCTATCGGCGCGAAACATAGTGATAGCCAGCAAAACCAGCCTGCAGCTTGTGATGCCATGCAGCATTTGCTCGCATAACCTTGCAAGGGCTGATGTGTCTATCAGGGAGGATAGCCGGCTTCGCCAGTCAGTCGAACAGGCGCTCGGCACGTCATATACAGGTGTGAGGATGAAGCACCTCCTGGACGTCATGGTCAACGAGTTCGGTCTTGAGAACCTCAAGGGCAGGGTCACAAGACCGCTAACAGGCATCAAGGCAGCGCCCTACTACGGCTGCCTGCTTGTGAGACCGTCAAAGATATGCAGGTTCGACAACCCCAAGAACCCTGTAACCATGGACAACCTCATCCGCGCACTCGGCGCAGATAGCCCTCAGTTCCGGCACAAGGTCAAGTGCTGCGGCGGAAGCCTGCTCATGGGGAAGGAGGACATAGCCCACAATCTATCGCTCAATATATTGTCCGAGGCAAAAGCAGCAGGCGCAGACTGCCTTGTAGCAGCATGTCCCATGTGCCACACAATGCTTGACGGGCAGCAGGGAATGATAGAGAAGCACCATGACGTGAAGCTCGACATGCCCGTCGTGTATTTCACGCAGCTCATTGGCATCGCCCTGGGGCTTGGCGAAAAGGAGCTGGGGCTCGACAGGAACATGGTATCGGCATCCAGGCTTTTGGATTCGATATGCAAGAAACAGCAGGATGAAAAAATGCAGGAAAAGCGGGAAAAGCAGGACACGGGGAATACTGACGGGGACATGGGGCATCCGGGCGGGCATGCGGGAGGGATGGGCAAATGAAGGGCTCGGTTGCTGTCATAGGCGGGGGCGTTGCAGGCATACAGGCATCGCTCGACCTTGCAGAGAGCGGCTTTAAGGTATACCTTATAGAGTCGCGACCAAGCATTGGAGGCGTGATGTCGCAGCTTGACAAGACCTTCCCGACTAACGACTGCGCGATGTGCATCCTGTCACCCAAGCTTGTTGAGGCTGGCAGGCACCCCAACATCGAATTGCTATCATACACTGATGCGCTGTCTGTAAGCGGGAGCGCAGGTGATTTCAGGGTAAAGATAAAGAAAAAGGCACGGTATGTGGATGCTGCAAAGTGCACGGGCTGCGGCACGTGCACGGAGAAATGCCCGGTGAAAGTGCCTGATGAGTATAACGCAGGCACGAGCAAGCGCAAGTGCATTTACATACCGTTCCCGCAGGCGATACCCAGGGTGGCGACCATAGACAGCACGCGATGCCTGTACCTCACCAAAGGTAAGTGCGGCAACTGCATGAAGGTGTGCGGTCCGGGCGCGGTTGATTATACCCAGAAGGATGCAGAGGAGGAACTGTCAGTCGGGGCAGTCATACTCGCGAGCGGATTCGCGCCCTTCGATCCGAAGGAGCTTTCCCAGTACATGCCTGAGCATCCCAACGTTATAACAGCCCTGCAGTTCGAGCGCCTGCTCTCAGCAAGCGGACCCACGCAGGGGCATATCGAAAGACCGTCCGACAAGAAGAAACCGCAGCGTATAGCGTTCATCCAGTGCATCGGCTCGCGCGACCCGCATCACGGGAGAAACCACTGCTCCTCGGTCTGCTGCATGTACGCCACAAAAGAATCCATCATAGCAAAGGAGCATGAGCCCAATCTTGATATTACCATCTTCAACATAGACGTCCGCGCATACGGCAAGGGTTTCGAGGAATTCTACCGCCGGGCGAGCGACGAGTACGGCATCCACTATGTGAACTCCCGCCCTCCTGAGGTGCATGCCGATGCCAACAATAATTTATCTCTCAGATACGAGGATTTCAAGTCCGGGGATGTGAAGACCTCGGGCTTTGACATGATAGTGCTATCCATTGGTCTTGACCCTGCTCCTGCCACAACAAGGCTTGCGGCAGCCTCAGGCATTGCGACAAACGAGCTCGGGTTCATCGCCACATCGCTTGAGAGACCGCTTGAGACAAGCGTGCCCGGTATTTACGTATGCGGCGTCGCGCAGGGACCCAAGGACATACCGGATACTGTGGCGCAGGCTTCCGCCGCGGCGTCAAAGGCGGCGTCCCTGCTAGCGAGCGAGCGGGGCAAGCTCGTGTCAGAGAAGACATACCCGCCCGAGAAGCCAGTAGCAGGAGAACCAAGGGTGGGCGTGTTCGTGTGCCACTGCGGTATCAACATCGGCAGCGTTGTTGACGTGCCGAAGGTAGTGGAGTATGCAAAGACCCTGCCCGGCGTTGTCCATGCGCATGAGATGATGTATGCCTGCTCGTCCGACTCACAGGTCGCGATAAAGGACGCGATTGAAAAGCAGGCTCTGAACAGGGTGGTTGTTGCATCCTGCACACCCAGGACGCATGAGCCCCTGTTCCAGAACACGCTGCGTGAGGCAGGACTTAACCCGTTCCTGTTCGAGCTTGCCAATATCAGGGAGCACTGCTCATGGGTGCACATGAAGGAAAAGGAGAAGGCGACTGAAAAGGCAAAGGGCATTGTCAGGATGGCGGCTGCAAAGGCTGCGCTGTACCTGCCGCTCTACAGGCAGAAAGTGCCTCTCGTGAACACCGCGCTCGTGCTCGGCGGCGGCGCGGCTGGCATGACCACAGCGCTTGAGATCGCGGACAAGGGCTTTGATGTCACGCTCATCGAGAAAGAGGCAGAGCTCGGCGGCATGCTGCGCTATCTCGGCACGCTCCATGACGGGAAGAAGGCAAAAGACGTACTTTCAAGGCTCGTGGGGCTTGTCAGGAGCACGCCCGGCATCAAAGTGCTTACAGAGGCGAAGCTCACGAAGGTGGACGGCTACCTCGGCAACTTCAGGGGCAAGATCACTGCGAAGGGTGCGGAGCAGGACATCACATTCGGTGCTGCGGTCGTTGCCACGGGCGCAGGCGTGCTTGAGGCGCCGGAAAACTCTGGAACCGCTGTCTTAACCCAGATGCAGCTTGAAAAAATGATCGCAGGGAACAGCGTGAGGGCAAGCGATGTCGTGATGATACAGTGCGCGGGCGCAAGGGAAAAGGGCAGGGAATACTGCGCAAGGACGTGCTGTGTCGAGGCTGTGAAGAACGCGATTACGCTGAAGCAGGCGGGCGCGAACGTCTATGTGCTGCACAGGGATATGAGGACGTTCGGCGTGTGGGAAGAGCTGTACAGGAAAGCGAGAGAGCTCGGCGTCATTTTTATTCGGTATGACAAAAAGCCGCAGATAAGTGAAGGTCACGTTACGGTGTTCGATGAGCAGTTGAACGATGAAATAGAAATATACTCAGACCTCGTGGTGCTATCCACACCCATGATACCAGGCAGGGACAGCGAGGAGATAAGCCAGCTGTTCAAGGTGCCTCTTGACAGGTACAAGTTCTTCCTTGAGGCGCATGTGAAACTCCGACCTGTGGATTTCGCCACAGATGGCATTTTCCTTTGCGGTACAGCAAGGGCGCCGGCTGATGTTACAGAGAGCATAAATCAGGGCTATGCTGCGGCATCAAGGGCTTCTGTACCTCTTATGAAGGGGTATGTGCAGGCTGAAGCCATCACAGCGGTCGTTGACGAGGCAAAATGCATAGGATGCGGCTACTGCGTCTCTGTGTGTCCTTACCGCGCTGCTTCGATGAATGAGAAGACTATTGTTGCGGAGGAAATCCCGTATATCACGAAGAAGTCGTACATCAACCCTGCATTATGCAAGGGATGCGG
>DUGO01000236.1 GCA_013331375.1 Candidatus Methanoperedentaceae archaeon
GGTCATATTATGGTTACGACTGTTGCAAGGGCTGCTGTCAAGATGGTATTCGCATCATTTGGGTTCAACTTATTTCAAAACTTGATCAAATATCAGGGAAAATTATAAGTTAATCGAAATGCTCTATAATTTGGGCATTAACATTATTACTTACATGGATATATGATTTTCCTGAGTACATTCTACTGGATTATATTTACTCCAGTTTGCTAGATTTTTTATATTGGATCTCGCCGCCCGCCTGCGGGAGCAGCGGCGCCAAGGGCTCTTACACCGCTGTGCGCTTTTTAAAGATACCCGATGAAGCTGCTCGTGCCTACCCACACCCCCAACCCTCTCATTTAACAACGTTATTTGGCACCAGCGAAGGTTTTATTTAAAGGCAGGATCAATACAAACTTAAGAACGTGTATGCTTGTAGGGGGCATGCATCCAATCTCAAGAAAGGGGGGTATATGGGTAACGTATCAATAGTTTACGCGGGCACTTCGGGGAATACCAGGTCGATGACAGATGCCATTATGGAAAGAGCGAACTCAAGGAATGTTGATGGATTCGCTCGCTTTGCCTTGACTTTATTCTTTGGTATGTTATCTGCAATTTATTGGATACCATTGGAAAACGTGCTATCTCTACCGGGACAAAAGAAAGAATATCTACAGATGATCGTTTATCTTGTATTGAGTGCAATTATTGTTTTTCTTGTGGCATATATAGTGTTTGAATCACAACGAAAAAATGAAAAATAGAGCGGTGTTGTTTACGTAGATTTAGGTGGTGCGGACGCCCGGGAGGGCAGCGGCGCGCGCGCACAGAAAAGAATTTATTGCTTAAAAGAGGAAAATAACATTATGAAA
The DNA here is from genome assembly GCA_013331375.1 of Candidatus Methanoperedentaceae archaeon. Classification (GTDB taxonomy): domain Archaea; phylum Halobacteriota; class Methanosarcinia; order Methanosarcinales; family Methanoperedenaceae; genus UBA10536; species UBA10536 sp10536u. The sequence continues at coordinate 858 of DUGO01000236.1, forward strand.
AAATATCTAAGAAACATATTATATGGTTTCCTGGCATGGCTCATACCATTTGTAGCTTCACTCTTTTTTTACACAAGAGAAGGACAACTGACCATCAATATATTTTTATTTAAGTCAATTATGGTCATACTCGGTTCTTTTTCTGCAGCTATTCTCCTGGTTTATTATTTCAAGAAAATCGATTCAGCCTATTTTAGAGAGGGAATCGTTGTCGGATTAACATGGTTCGGTATAAATATCATATTGGATTTATTAATATTGATCCCGATGTCGGGAATGTCGATTGCAGATTATTTTACACAGATAGGACTGCTGTATCTTGCAATTCCCGCGATGAGCATTGCTATTGGCACCGCTCTGGAAAATAAGAAATAAAGGGAACACGATTGTGCGCGGGGCGGATGAGAATTTGAACCCAAATATCCCAATCCCGCTCGCAACCTATAAACCCCGGTCCCTTCAATCAATATCATATATGGAAAAATGCAGGGCATGCATCTGGCACTGCGATGAAGAGCGGAAGTGCAAGAAGGCTCCGGGCAGGGTAGAGATAGACCCTGAGCTGCTCGAGGATGTGGAGTTCAGGATGCCTGACCTCTATGTGGGCATATGACCTATACAGCCTGGGACAGCCTATAGGTGAGAGGCAGCAGCAGGAGCCACACAATGAAGCCTGCAGCAATGCTCTTTGAAAGCCCTATCCTCTGCGCCAGCAGTATCACTGAAAAGATGTATGCGAACCAGGGGATGTTGCCCATCACAAGACCTTTTGCGAAATCCACGGCAGCCTTATCGCCCATCGCGCCCCCGACCAGCAGCAGGCTCACGATTGTCGCAGACGGGATGTTTGCGATGATGCCGCCAAGCTTGGGGTCGAACCATTCGGCTATCCATGTCGTTCCGGCGATTACCGCGCCGCCTATCAGAAACCTAAGAAAGAGTTCCTCGTACATGCGTTGATATCAGAGACCATTGGTAATAAAAGCGTTGAAACACAACAAAGACACAACTCCTAAAAATAAGAGTTTCCCGGATGGCAGTTGTATGTCCAATCCGCCTCACCGGGACAATCCAGCTACTTTTCCACTATGTCCTTCTTCAGCCCGGCTGCAGCTGCCAGTACCTCGTCTTTCTCCTTTTGAGGCACCTTGAATTTATCAAGAGTGGCAACAAGATGCTTCACCCCCGCCTGCCAGTCGCTCTCGGTCATGCCAAGCCCGGCATGTGTCGTCTTCATATCCCTGCCGATATACTCACAGGGCCCGCCAGTGGCAAAGCATAGGAATTCCACTATCAACTGGCGCTGTCTCTTTTTCGAGTTCGTGCTGTGACCCACCATGAAACGCCCAGTCTGCTTGTCAGATGCAAGGCGACTCAGGAAATCATCCACCACAGCAGCGATCGCATCGAATCCACCGAGCCTTTCATATAATGTTTTTTCAGTCTTTTTCTGGAAATTGTCCACTGTTCTTCCTCCTTTTAGATTTTGGTCGCTATGGCTTTTGTATCATGTACAGACCTCCACCCTCAGGTGTTCGCTCATTCACGTACATGATATGAGCCAGCTCTCCCGTAAATTATTTTGACCACCCAGCCTTATTAACATTGCGGTATGCTGATTGCAGGTGTGCGTATCCTGACCTTATGCACCCGTGATGTACATAGCTTTCTTATAGTGCATGGAGCCTGCGTTCCCCGCCTCGATATCAAAATACAGGAAACCCGTGCCCTCGCCTGTCACATTGAGCAGCCACACGAATTCCGCGTTCTTTCCAGCGGGGATGCCGGGAGCAGCCTTTGTGTCATTGTCTGCGACGCTCATGATGCCTGAAGTGGAAAGCGACACGTTCACCCGGTCGATTGTGGCTCCCCGGTTACTCATGACCATCCTGACCGTCATGCTTTTGTTACCTGACATTTCGTAGCCCACGCTTATATTGAACGCGGGCACGATACTGAAAGCCGCCTCCCTGCTATGGTTCCCGATGGACACGTTTACGAATGCGGCATGGTCAAACCGTACCGTTCGCGGCACTGTCATGTTCCCCCGAATCTCCCGCGTTGAGCCTTCAGGCACGCGCACGCTGCCGTTGATGGTCGCATGGTTCACATAAAGCGCCATTGTCACACGCGGGTTCTTTGATTCTATGGATACGTTATACGGTATCTCGCCTTCCCCACCGCGGTTCTCAATCTCGATGGTATACAGTATGTCCTCACCCATCAGGTACTCTGATTTATCCAGTGAAACGCTCCGGATATGGGGCTGCGGCGGCGGGCTATCGGTGCAGCCGCCAGTGAATATTACAAGCGTTACAAGCAGTATTATGANNGTCCTACCTTTACCATCAAAGTTAAAAAAAAGGTATAGTATTTAAAGCTGATGGATATATGACAATTATGGGCAGGCATTTAGCCTCATCATGGGAAAAGCAGCATGCTTTAAGTATGCCTGTAACATAAATAGCATATGCGTGACATCAGTGTTTGTGATGAAACTTGCGATGAAACAGATTTAGATACCGCGTGGGGTAAAACATGGAAAGACACATTCCGATAGCAAAGCCGGTCATCACAGGTGATGAACTCAGTGCAATTGGAAACGTATTGAACTCAGGAATGCTCGCACAGGGGAGGGCGGTTGAGGAATTCGAGCGGGAATTTTCAGGATACATCGGGGCTGCGAATGCAATCGCGGTCAGCAATGGGACCGTGGCTCTCGACCTTGCGCTCAAAGCCCACGGCATCGGGCAGGGCGATGAGGTGATTACCACACCGTTCACGTTCATAGCGACTGCCAACTCTGTCCTGTACCAGGGCGCGAAACCGGTATTCGCAGACGTTGATGAGAAGACATTTAACATACGTCCCGAGGCTGTCCTTGAGAAAATTACAGGTAAGACAAAAGCGGTGATAGGGGTGCATCTGTTCGGTCACCCGTTCGATGTGCCCGCGCTTGAGGATATCTGCGAAGACCACGACCTTTTCCTTATCGAGGACAGCGCCCAGGCGCACAGTGCAGAGTTCAGGGGAAAAAAAGCGGGAAGCACAGGCACGGGATGCTTTTCATTCTATCCCACAAAGAATATTACTACCGGCGAAGGAGGCATGATAACCTCAGGTAGCGCAAGCGTCACGGAACAGTGCAGGCTTCTCCGCAACCACGGGCAGAGCTCAAAATATTACCATACCGTCCTTGGATACAACTACAGGATGACAGATATCCAGGCTGCGATAGGGCTCGTGCAGCTAAAAAGCCTCGAACAGTTCAACAGGAAACGGATACGTAATGCCGCTTTCCTGAGCAGCCATATCAGGCTTGACGGGCTTGTCCTGCCGTCTAAGGAGCCGGATGCCAGGCACGTATATCATCAGTACGTTGTTACAACCCAAAAAGGTTGTATTGACCGCGACAGGTTCATGAAATACCTTACAGCGAACGGCATCGGGTGCGCAGTCCACTATCCGCTGCCGATATACCAGCAGCCCCTGTACCGGGAACTTGGCTACACGAATGAAAGCGCAGGCTGCCCTGTCGCAGACGGTCTTGCACCAAGGGTATTGAGCCTGCCGGTCCATCCGTCGCTTGAGCCGGATGACCTGCAGTACATTGCGGATGTCATAAATAGATACGAGGAAGCATGAAGGTAGGAGTCATAGGCACCGGGAGCATGGGCAGGAACCATGTCAGGGTTTATTCTGAGCTGAAAGGCATCGAGGAGATTTTCGTGTTTGACCTCAACAGGGCAAGCATGGAATCCATGAAGGAGCTGGAGGTCACACTATGCGGCTCCGCAAATGAGCTGCTTGGCAGTGTGGATGCGGTCAGCATCTGCGTTCCGACGAAGTATCACCTTGCAGTTGCGGTTGAAGCGATAGAAAAGAACGTCCACTGCCTGATAGAAAAGCCGCTGACAATGACGGTTGATGAAGGAACAAAGCTGTTAAACTCATCAAAAAATTCTGATATAGTTATCGGGGTCGGGCACATCGAGAGGTTCAACCCGATAGTGAAAGAGATAGCAAGGATAGTTGAGAATCCGCTCTTTGTGGAAATGAAAAGACACTATCCCGCATCATCAAGGATAACCGACAGCTCAGTGGTCGAAGACCTGATGATCCACGACATTGATATAGTTTTCAATGTCCTGTTCAACAAAGGTAAGTACAGGCTGTACAGTGCCGGCACCCCTGACGTGTGCAAAGCGCTTGTGGCGTTCAATGGCTCCGTGGTCACGCTTTCCGCGAGCAGGAAGTCCTCGAAAAAGATCAGGAGCATCTATATCGAGATGGAGGACTTCACAGTGGAAGGGGATTTCATGACACAGGAGATATATTCCTATTACAAGCCTGAAAAATACGGGATAGATAACGAAAGATATACCCAGGAGAACATCATAGAAAAGGTGCTGGTCAACAAGGTCGAGCCCCTGAAAGTCGAGCTGAAGACGTTTGTTGACTGCATACAAAAGGGTGTGGAGTTCCCTGTCACTCCGGAGCAGGCGCTGAATAACCTAAGGATATCCGATGAGATAACCAAAGGATTTTAATGACTTATTCCAGGCATCCGACCGCGATAGTTGAGAGTGAAGATATAGGTGACGGCACAAGGATATGGCATTTTGTGCACATACGCGAGGGTTCAGTCATAGGCAGGAACTGCAACATCGGGAAGAGCGTGTACGTGGATACGGATGTCAGGATAGGGGATAACGTCAAGATACAGAACTTCGTCTCCATCTATAAGGGCGTGGAGATCGAAGACGATGTATTTGTGGGACCGTCTGCTGTTTTTACAAATGACCTCCGCCCCAGGGCTTTTATCTGGGAGGCGGAACACGCGGTGCCCACAGGAGTCAGGAAAGGGTCGAGCATAGGCGCGAATGCGACCATCCTCTGCGGTATAACTATAGGTGAATACGCCATGGTCGGCGCAGGCAGCGTGGTCACAAAGGACGTCCCGCCCTTCGGTCTTGTATACGGGAATCCGGCAAAGCTCAGGGGTTTTGTGTGCTACTGCGGGAACAGGCTGGATGACGTCTCACCCGGCGCTTCTGGAGATGTGGTTTCAACGTGCACATGCGGAAAAACGGTCAGGATAAAGAAAGAGTGGATGGAATACGGCTGAGACGGCATGACCTAAGTGCTCTCCGGGCTGCACTTGTTCAGACAGTGGCGCGCCTTCTCTCTCATGCCGGGGAGCCGGGTGTGAGATGGGCTGAAGGTCTGAGTGAATGAGTGCGAGGCAGAGGAGGCTTGCATTTCGGGCTTCGGGGGCTGGGGAGGGATTCAGGCGGGCGGCGCAGGGGTGCAGGTGAGACTTGCTTTGCAGCAGAGTTGGACGGTTCCATTTGTGGAGGCAAAAGGTGGCAATCTCAT
>DUGO01000008.1 GCA_013331375.1 Candidatus Methanoperedentaceae archaeon
GGGATATACCCTGCACATCGCGCTTCAGGGCTTGACCCCGTGGAGGCGATTGGCAGCGAGTGAGGCATCGGTATGTTCGAGCTTGACATTGCGGTACGGTATATCAGTTCACGGCGGAGGCAGACGCTGTTCTCTGTGATAGCGGTCGCGCTGTCAGTTGCACTTATAATCCTGTCAATGTCCGTGTTAGGCGGCTTCTGGAACAACGTCATCGAGTCCACAGTTGAGAACCAGGCTCACATTGTCATATCAGGAAGCGGCGATGAAGAATTCATACACCTTTACCGCGGGCTTGAGGATTACCTGGAAAAACAGGATGGTGTCGCAGCCGTATCCCCGTATTATCAGGGGGATGCAGCGCTGAAGTTCAGGCAAAACGTTGAAGGAGCGCAGCTTATGGGAGTGATACCCGAGGCTGAGGACATGGTGATGGGTACCGGGAATGATATGATGGCAGGCAGCTTCATGTCGCTGGACGAACCCGGGAATAACATCATACTCGGGTCAATGCTTGCAGATAACCTCGGAGTATCCCCCGGAGACACCGTGAGCGCATGGTCTCCCGGCTCGGTGCCCAGGGATTTCAGGGTAACAGGCATTATTCGCACCGGGACACAGGCTGACGAGACGATTGCATACGCCGGGCTTGTGCGCGTCCAGGAGTTCTATGGCAGGAAGGACGTCATTACTGGAGCAGGCGTAAGGGTAAGGGATATCTATGAAGCAGAACCGCTGGCACGGAAAATCGATAGTGAGACCGGCTACGACGCAGTGAGCTGGATGGAAAAGAACTCTGCGATACTCAACCTGCTTGGAACCATGGCGCAGTTCATCTATCTCTTTTATGGCATGATATTTGCAATATCCGGGTTCGGTATTGTCAATATCCTGATAATGATAGTACTTGAGAAAGTTAAGGACATTGGCATGCTTATTGCGATGGGTGCGACCAGGAACAGCATACGTACCGTATTCCTGCTGGAGGCGCTGCTGCTCGGGCTGGCTGGAGTGGTTATCGGGCTTATCCTTGGCTATGCCTCAGCGCTTGCGGTTGCAGCGATCAGGATACAGGTGCCGCCAGAGATGTATTTCGGTATGGACCACCTGCCTGTAGTGATTGAACTGCAGAACTTCATTATAGCAGGCATTTTCTCGCTCATAATAAATCTAATAGCAGGGCTGTATCCTGCGCACAAAGCCTCGCAGCTCGATCCCGTGGAGGCGATACACAGTGTCTGAGTTCATCATCAGCATAAAGGACCTGACAAAGGTCTATGGCGATGGGGTTGAGGTACGGGCGCTGGACGGTGTCAGCCTGGATATCGAGCCTGGTGAGATCCTTGCGATAGTCGGTCCCTCAGGCTCCGGGAAAAGCACTCTTCTGAATTTGATCGGCATCCTTGATACGCCCACAAGCGGTACCATCCTGATAAAAGGGCAGGATGTCACGAGAATGTCTGAGATCGAGCGCGCACGAATGCGCAACCGTGAGCTGGGGTTCATATTCCAGTATCATCACCTGCTGCCTGAGTTCAATGCGATTGAGAACGTGATGATGCCGCTGCTGATAAGCGGGATGGGCTATACCAGGGCAAAGGAAATGGCACGCGACCTGCTTATAGAAGTGGGTCTTGGCGACCGCCTGTCCCATAGACCCAACCAGCTCTCGGGCGGGCAGAACCAGCGGGTGGCTATCGCCAGGGCTCTTGTGAACGACCCCAGTATCGTTATCGGTGATGAGCCGACCGGCAACCTCGATACAAAGACAAGCGACAGTATCTATGAGCTCCTGCGCAGGCTGAACAGGGAACACAACCAGACCTTCATCCTTGTGACACACGAGGAGCAGATGGCTGCAAAGACCGACAGGATAATCAGGATTGTGGACGGCAGGATTGCTGGTGACACACGCATAGCCGGGGCTGGCGGCGTTGACTCCCGGTAAATCCCGTCTACTTCGATTTTTTCTTTGCTGCTTCAGCCAGCTTCTTTCCCATCTCCCGTGCCTTTGCCTTGTCCGCTTCTCCGGGCGCTCCTTCAGTTGCTATGCCAGGCTTGACCCATGTCGGGTTGAATACGCCCACGACTTTATCGATGGACTCAAGTGCCGATACCTGCCCACCCTTTCCTGTGGTAAAGAGCAGCACCGGCTTCCCTGTCAGCCTGCTCCGTATCGAATACCACTCCTCGAACAGGTTCTTCAGCTCTCCCGCCATGTACTCGAATGCAGAATGCGACCCGAATGCGAATGCGTCTGCTTCGGCATCCTGGACTTTCATGTCCCTTGCTCTCTTAAGAGTCACTGCGACTCCTCCGGAAGCCTTTGCGCCCTCGGCTATCGCCTGTGCGAGCTTTTCAGTATTCCCGGACCTCGATGCATATACTATAACTATCTTTGGCTCTGCCAAATATTATACCCCCTGCTACGAGTTACGTGCCTGAATGATTTAAATCTGTTGATATCCCATACGGTGGCAATTACCATACCTGCCCAAAAGCGTTGGTAACTTTTCTTTATGCAGAAGCTGTGAGTCAGTGTTTTTTTTCCAACACATCGCTGGCGTGGTACATAATAAGTCGAATCATTATTTTGGGGAGCGCCCCGATTTAATCCATTGGATCTCAGATGGGATGAACAGGATTAACTGGATACACAATACACATCCTGTAGCTCCTGTTATCCTGTCTAATCGGCTGCCCATTCCGAAATGAAAAACATGTGGTATTTTCGCCGATGCAAAATTTTTACCATAAGTACGGGACAAGGCGGTAGCGCGTCCTCTGGCAGTACTCCTTATACCCTGGAAGTTCCCTTTTCAGCATGTCCTCTTCATTCAGCAGCCTCAATACTATCATCGGGACAAGGGGTACGAAAAAGACCAGTGCCCAGTACGAGCCAAGCGCGAGCGGTGTGAACACGAACATCAAAATCTCTCCCAGATACATGGGATGGCGGACTATGGCATAGGGACCTGTGGTTACCACAGTCTGCCCGGCTTCAACTTCGATGATGCGGGAGGCATAGCTGTTCTCCCTGAATACAGCGAAAACCAGGATGTATCCCGACAGCACCACGACATCTGCGGCGATGACGACTGCGGCAGGGACATCAGACCACCCGTAACGGTGATCTAAGCCGGGGACAAAGAAGCCGATGAAGAAAAAGAAATCAGCTATTATAATAATTATTTCCTGCCTTTTTTCCTTTTCATGTAGCCTCATCCGCCTCTCGAGGAATCCGGGGTCTTTCCTGAGGAAATACGAAAGCACAAAGAGCATGGGCACAAACAGGACAGCACAATATACCCATGCCTCCCAGTACAAAAGCGTGCCTGCAGGCAGGAATAGCATGATTGCTATTACCGTGAACGCCAGTATGAACCTGAAAACGATCTTTCTCTTCAGCTCAGCCAAATCGATGGTCATAAATCGCAATCATACGCTCTAAAACTACATTACACACTACACCGCGCTACCTATCACGTTCCCATGCAATCTTTGGGATTCAGCAGACGAGTTCCATCGGCTCGCCGCAGCAGATAATCTCTTCAGCGCCCGGCTCGACGCACACCATCTC
>DUGO01000087.1 GCA_013331375.1 Candidatus Methanoperedentaceae archaeon
GCATGTTCCTTATTCCATACAGGCACTGCCTCCCGTCGCGAATATTCAGCCGCTCCTCTATCAGCCCGCTTTTCTTTAGCCTGCCAAGGGCGTACCTGACCGTACGCGGGGGAAGCTGAGTCTCGCTAATGAGGTCTTTCTGCGTGAGCTGACCGCGCAGTTCAAGGAGCTTGAAGACGAACTTGACAGACGGGGGGAGAGCCTCGACCTGCGCTGAGCGCATGCTTCTTGTGCCAGCCGATTGGGTCTGGTATCCCGCTTCCGCATTTTCCATAAAGCATACATGCAACCAGGCGGCTTATATAGTTAGCGGCAATATTTGCCTGCTTTTGCAGCCAATTTGCCTGGAAAAAAGCTATTAATACGTGGCAGGTGCAAGAATCAACTATATGAACGGAGGCGAGAAATGCCAAAGAGCCGCCATGTAATGGAACTGCAGGGAAGGACGCGAGTGGTCGTCGAGAACGGGAAAGTGATAGAAGTGGGCACGCCAATGACCGAGTACTGTCCCATCTTTNNTTCGGCATGTTCACAGAGAACAGGCAGCTTGAAATGGAAATATTCGTGGGGTTCGGGGCGAGCGAGACCTTCATGTCAGGACTGCGGCGGGGGCTCCTGGATGCCACGGTAACGGTGTGCGATGGCGCAGGTACCGTGGTAACCGCAAATCCCAAGCTCTGCCAGGGCATGGGCTCAAGGATATCTGGTCTTGTGGAGACATCTCCCATACCCAAGCTCATAAAGCGGATACAGGAAGCAGGCGGCACTGTGCTTGACCCTGACACCGCGGAGATATCCCAGGTGGAAGGCGTAAGGAAAGCAATCTCAATGGGATATAAGCAGATAGGGGTGTCAGTAGCCAGCGCGGAAGACCTGCGGAAGCTGCGGGAGCTTGAGAAAAAGCACGGCGTTGAAATCATCTGCTTCGGCGTACATTCCACTGGCATGCCTGAGACCGAGGCAAAGGAGTTCCTTGGCATGGTGGATGTTGCCACAGGCTGTACGTCACGATGGATTCGTGCGGGGATCACGGGCAGGGCGATAGCCCAGTTCGGCACAGCAATACCCATATTCGCACTTACAAAGCGCGGAAAAGAGCTGCTGCTTGAGCGTGCCAAGGAAGTCACGGACCCGATACTCATAAATACGCAGAAGCTCCCGGTGCTGCCCGAGGAGCGGCAGCCAAAGCCGCTGGTGTAGGAGCCGGTTGGGGCAGCCATGAAAGATACGCTCAGGCTCGCGGTCGCATCAGGCGACGGTAAGGTCATAAACCAGCATTTCGGCAAGGCGACACAGTTCATCATCATCGAATCAGACGGCGAGACGCTCAAGGTCATCGAGACGCGGAAGAACAGCCCGGCATGCGGCACGCTTGAGTACGGGGGTCATGCTGAAGACTCGCTGGAACGATGCGTGGCTCTGCTCAATGACTGCGATGCCGTGCTGGTTGCGAGGGTGGGCGGCGGTGCAGCGGATGCGCTTGAGAGCAGGGGCATCGAGCCTGTGGAGGCGCCGGGATTCATTCGTGAGAACGCGCTCGCGTACGCAAAGTACAGGCTCGCGAACATGAGAAAATGACATCGATATCCAGACCCGCTGTATTACATCTTCTTCTCATGCAATAGTCCTCTGCCACCGATGTCAAAGCCGAACGATAACCCAAGCGCGGCTTCCGGGCATGTATTGATGCATGTCTGGCATAATATGCATTCCGTGGAAAGGACCCTGGCATCATTTTTGATGTAATCAGGTATCCGGATATCCATCGGGCAATTCCTGGCACATGCGCCGCATTCAGTGCATTTATCTGAATCACCCCGGACCTTCATCAGTGAAAAACGCGAACTCCCCTTCAGGAACACTGTTATCGGGCAGAGGTATTTGCAGAAGGCGCGGTTATCCTTTACCACAAAAGCCAGTGGTATGGCGGTGGAATAGTATATCGCATTGCCGGCAAGCAGCCAGTACAGTTCCGTAATGCCTCCGACCTGCACCCTGTATCCCGACCAGAGAACCAGGAATAGCACGATGCTCAGGCTGATGGAGAAATGCACATAGCGCAGGTGACCCCACGTGCCTGGCATGCGTCCCTGGCTCTTCTTATACGGCAGGAGTTCGAGGAACATGGCAGTCCAGCATGCCCATCCGCACCATGCCCTTCCGAAGAGGAACGGACCGAATATCTTTGCTATGGTGTAATGCAATACAGAGCCTGCGAAAAATCCTGCAAGCAGGTAAAAAAAGAATCCTTCTATCTGCATGTTCTCGTGAGCGAAGAAACCGAGGAATAACAGCATGTAACCGCCAACAAGGAACAGGGTCAATCTGCGGCCTGCGGGCTTTTTTTTCTTTGGCAGGATTGTGTAGACCATTGAGCCAAGCCCGATAGATGTGCCAATATACATGAAGTTGAAAAGGTAAAATATTACTCCGGTCGACTGCCACATGAGTACAGCAATAATCCAGAATACAAGCATCACAGCCGCAAATGGAGCCCATTTCCTGAGGTTTGACACGCAAGAACCATCATTCTTACACCGAATAAAGGCATCGGTTGGACATTGCGCACCATGAAACGGCGGTCCTTTATCGAATGATTTATATTGCAGTGGTAGTACATTATATACCAGCATGGGTCTTTCAGATGCCATCAGGGATGTTCACGATGGCGCTGTCATCGACGTAGAGGTCACGGCAGGGGCAAAAACGATAGCAGTGCCAAGCGGATATAACCAGTGGCGCAGGCGTATTGAAGTTCGGCTTTCGGAGCGGGCTGAGAAGGGGCGCGCCAACCAGCAGCTCATATCGAGTTTTGCATCGCTTTTTAATGTCAGCTCCGGAGACGTTTCGATTCTGTCAGGCGCGCTTGACAGCAGGAAATCGGTAAAGGTCACAGGGATGGGTGCGCAAGAAATCCATTCCATACTTACGAAACGGATGGCTGAGAAAAATGGATGAACTCGAGCGGCTTGAACTTGTGGAGGAACTGCTGGATGAGATACGGGAACACGCTGAGAGCGGGGCTCTGATAATCGTCGAGGGTCGCAGGGACAGGAACACGCTCAACAGGCTCGGCATCGATGGCGAGATACTGCTTGCCACGCACATGCCCCTGCTTGACCTTGTGGACGGCATAGCCTTGGAACAAAGGGAAGTGGTGATGCTTACTGACTGGGACAGGGGCGGGAACGAGCTGGCTGCGAGGATTTCACGGCACCTGCGCGCGCAGGGGATAATGCCAAATGTCGAGCTGCGGGGCAGGCTCAGGACGCTCGTCCAGAAGAAAGTCAAGGATGTGGAGGGGCTGTACACGTACATCATGAACCAGAGGCTCATGCTGCGCGGCGTGGATGTGATGTGGTCCTGAACAGGGTCATCACATGTCTATAAATGCTGTCAGTTCTGGCATTGTCCTACTGACTCACGCACAGCATCCTTGATTTTTGCGATGGCTACAATAGCAGGCGATTTCTTATCGATCGGGGCTGTGCCTTCAATATCAGCAGCCTGGAGCTCATCGTCATAGGGGATGCTCCCGAGAAGGGGAATCCCCAGGTCTGCAAGGCTCTGCCTGACAGATTCCGCCCCCTCTTTTGATTTATTCAGCACCGCACCGAATTTCGTTATCCCGATGTCCTGTGCAAGCCTGTGTATCCTGCCTGCGGTATCGACAGACCTCATGCCAGGCTCTACGACGATAAGCATAATGTCTATCCCGCGAGTCGTACCCCTTCCGAGATGCTCGACCCCGGCTTCCATGTCCATTACAACAATGCTGTTCTCCTTGAGTATGATATGCCGCAGGAGCGCACGCAGGAAGGCGCTTGCAGGGCACATGCATCCGCTGCCGCCCTTTGCGACCGTCCCCATCACGAGCAGCTTCACGCCGTCAGGTCCGGTCACCCCGAACCGGCTTACGATGTCGTCCACTTTCGGGTTCAGCCGAAACGCACCGCCCTGCAGTCCTGCACGCTCGTCAATCAGTTCGGAGTGGTCGGTGAGCGGCGCAGGGGGATTAGCTATACCAAGCGCGGTAGCCAGGTTCATGCTCGGGTCGGCATCCACTGCCAGCACATCAAACCCGTCGCGCGCCAGCATTCTCGCGATAGTGCCAGCAAAAGTGGTCTTTCCCACGCCTCCCTTGCCGGAGACGGCTATCCTTATACCCTTCATACCTGGATAAGCGATGCTGTTATCTCACTGTCGAGGTCTATCAGGGCAGCGCATCCCTTGAAGGCAGGACCTGGATTGACTATCACTGACCCGTTCCCGTTGCTCATGACACCCCGCGATTCGTGGATATGACCGCACACCACAAGGTCGAAGGTTCCCTTCCTGTCCGCGAGTGCTGTACTTCCGGCATTGGCTCCGGACGGCACGCGGTCAAGCGTGTCCTTCGGCGGCGCATGCGAGAGCAGCACGAGCCGTTCCCCCTTTGCCCTGCTTATGAGCTGCCCCACGTTTTCGAGTATCTTTTTCTCTGATATCTCAAACGGCGTCCCGAAAGGCGTGGGATTTGACCCGCCAAAGCCGATGAATTCCGTATTGTCTATCTTCCAGGTTCGATTGTGCATGTTAATCGCTCCTGCTTTCTCAATTACCTTGAGAATGCCCGGATAATCGCAGTTCCCCGGGATGGCGAGCACGGGCACATCGCTGCCCAGCATGTCAAAGAGCTCATGTGCCTTTTCGTCGGGACCGAAGTCTGTCAGGTCCCCGGCTATCAGGATTGCGTCAACGCTGCCTGCACGTTCCCGTATCGCATTCACATGGGTGTAGTCCCCGTGCAGGTCGGCTATAGCCAGGAGCTTCATTACCCTCCATTATCGCCAGTCATTTATATGAGTTTTACTGTTTGTTACCCGTGCGCGAATTCCTGGTAGTCGGACATAAAGCCGTGACTCACGGGAACTTCTCACTTGACGACATGCCAGGCTCAGCCGGCAGGATGGATATCCTGTGCAGGTGCGTGAACGCTGCGCTGTCCCTATCCCACGACATGCGCCGGGACGTGCGCGTGCACCTGCTTCTCCTTGGCGCCCCCTCGCCGCCGAAGCTTGTGAGATTCGAGGGTGCGAGCCTGAAATACCTGAACCCGGATGAGAGAAGCGCAGGCGCACTCATAAAGAAGGCGCTGTCGAAGGAGGTTGGTGAATTTGAAATCGAATCCACGCCCGGCGTATTCGTTCGGAGATGCGACTTTGCAGTGGTCCTGAAAGAACTGCAGGGCAGGCAGATAATATACCTGCGCGAGGACGGCACAGATATCAGGGACGCGGTATCAGGCATGGATTCGCCCGTGTTCGCACTCGGCGACCACATGGGCATGACAGGTGAGGAGGAGGCGCTGCTTGCCGGATGCAGCGCGAAGGTGGTGAGCGTGGGACCCAGGGCGCTGCATGCAGACCAGTGCATTGTTGTGGTGAA
>DUGO01000251.1 GCA_013331375.1 Candidatus Methanoperedentaceae archaeon
GACCTCCCCTGGGATATGCCTGTGCATACGCAATCCTGTTGGTCGCAAGCCTGCCAAGGCTGGTCAGGTGGCTTGCGAGCTGTGAAATGGATATCTGCTCTACGATTTTTCCAGCGATACCAGGCAGGGGCGGGGAAGGCTGGGGCTGTGTCTCGAAGATGTGCTCAGGCACCCTGTCGCGCAGGAAGCTCGTTCCGGTAAGAATCCTGTTCACAGAGGTCTCTTTCATGGATTTGCCAGAAAGCGAGTAGCACATGGCATCCACGAAATTGAACGTGTCCTGGGAGAGGTTCTTCGGTATGTTGTCATAAACTGACTGGTTCGAGAGGTCAACCCCGAAGGTGTTCAACGTGATGGCTTTCGTGATAGCCTGCGACAGCAGGAGAGTGTCCACCTTTGGCAGCACATCGAACGTGGCGAACTCCTTCAGGTTCGAGGGTATCTTTGAAAGCCCCTTTTCTGTCCTCACATAATACGTACCGTGGTCTATGAACACAGGCATGAAGTCGAAATAGTTATCAATGAGCCGCCGCAGAGGTCCTGCCTGGAGGTGGGTTATCGCATGGACGCCCGTGTCAACCTGGAAGCCGTCCACGACATAGCTGTTGCAGTTCCCGCCCACTGCAGAGCTCTTCTCAAGCAGCAGCACGGATTTCCCGTGCTTTCCGAGCGTCAGGGCTGAGAGAAGCCCGCTCATGCCCCCGCCAATGATTATGACATCGAACTCGCTCATGCCGGCTCCAGCTTTTCAACCTCTATTACGTTCAGCGGGACGTCAGGCAGCGCCTTCCCTATGACTGACCTGGCTATGCGCGCCGCATGCTCTTCGGTCTCTGCATCAAATACCTTCATGCTGAACTGGAGCCCAACAAGCGCTGTATCTGCTGTCAGGAATACGCTGTCGAAAGCCGCGCCGCACGAAGGGCATTCCGTGGAACTCACCTCCACATCCACAAAATCAAGCTTTTTCGGGTTGAGCATCTTCCCGGCTTCTGCAATGGCCACGTTCATGGCATCATCGGTTGACCTCACATCCCTGACAATCCAGGCAGCTTCAAGAGTTACGCGATAATTCGGCATCAATCCTCCTAGACCGAGAACAGCACATCGTCGCTCACTTTGAACACACCGAGCCTGGCGCCTGCATCAAGCCACGCGTGCCCGTATGAGAAGCATACCAGTGCGTTCACAGGGTCCCCGTTCTCCATGAAATAAATCCCATCCGAGTAATACGAGCTTGCCATCTGCGAGAAATCGTCCCCGATACCTGCAAGGTGTGATTTGGGTGGCGCTGCCATGCTGGCGCCTGAAATGGCTCTCTCCAGCAGTTCCCGGTATCTCTGCACTTTTTCCTGAAGGTCAGCGCGCATCAGCTCATCTCCTAAATCGTCTCTTTTTCAATCCCAAGGACAGCCGCGAACCTTTTGCTGACCGCCTCATCCGCGAGCCGCATCAGGGTTTCCTTGTCTTTCGCTGTGGCGAACACGCCGAGAGGAATCTGTGCGCCTGCGAACGTGGGATGCCCCCCGCCGTATGCTTCCCCGAAGGCTTCAGCCACTATCCTGCCAACGTTGACCCTCACGTCCTTGCTCCTTGCGGACAGATAGATATTGTTTTCAGCCAGCCCGAAAACGATAGTTGTAGCGATGCCCTCAAGGTTGAGCAAATAGTCCGCAGCATGCGCAAGCGCGTCCCTGTCGTGTATGTAGCCCACATTGGATATCAGGTAGCTTCCTGTGATGCGCCGCTTCTTTATGGCTTCCCCGAGAATGTCAAGAGTTTCCGTGGACATCGCAGGCGCTTCAATCTTCTTGAGCGTATTCCTGTCCACATACGGGAACAGGAACGCAGCAGAGTTCATGTCTATGATGTCAACGTTCCTGCTGAAGTCCGCGGTATCAACGCGTATCCCGTAGAAAAGCGCAGTTGCCAGCTCGTTGCGAAGCGGTATCTCAAGGTCGGCTATGTATTTTGCCATAATGGATGCGGTCGCGCCGACGTTGGGTCTGATGTCCACATAATCCGCATTCACTTCGGTCACCTGGTGGTGGTCTATCACTATGGAAACTTTTGCGTTCGGAGGCAGGAGGTTGTTCACGCCCGGCACGGCGCAGTCAACGAGTGCGGTTCTCTTGTAATCCGAAACTGAATAGTTCTTTGTTTTGGTTATGTCTATGTCAAGGAGATTGACAAATGCCTTGTTCTCATGATGCCCTATGTTGCCGCGGTACAGGATATCAGCCTTCACCCCCCGGCTGCCCGCAATCTCCTTGAGCGCCATTGCGCTTGATATGGCGTCCGGGTCTGGATTGTCATGCACGACTATCGCCAGCTTTTCGCTGCTTGAGCTCCCCATGATCCTGAGCAATTCCTGGAGCTTGTTCCTCGATAGCGCGCTCTCCACGTGCTTTACCACTGCACCAGCCACAGACTTGATCTCAAGCCTTGAAGGCAGTATGACCAGGTCAGAGCCCGCGGATTCCAGTGTTTCCTTATCCGCAGTACTGGCTGCCCGCACTACGGTCTGGGCTTTCGGAGCTGCCTGCTTTATGTATGAAAGAGCCTTCCGGTTCGCCTCGATATCAGAACTCAGTATGAACACGGCACAGAGGTCAAGGGGCTTCAGGTATTCAAGTATTGCCGTATCTCCAATATCGCCTACGAGTGCCTCAAAGTTCTGCTCTTTCAGGGTCTCGACTTTTTTGGCGTCCCTGTCGAAAAGTACCGAAGTCTTTCCCCTGCTCTCGAGCTCCCTGGCTACGGCGAGACCTATGCGTCCCATGCCGAGTATCGCGAACTGCGGTCTTGCTTTTTTTTCTATAGGCTGGGCTTCTTTTGGGATTTCCTCGGGAATCAGGACTCCTCCGGAATTAGTTTTATCAAATCTGATTGTATTTAGATGTTTCTTGATATGCCTCCGGGGAAAAGCAATGCTTTTGATATTTTCGTAAAAATTATAAACGAACAGCGTCATTCGTGAGAAAAAATAGGAGGTTTCAATATGGAAAATTACCTTTTGTATTCAGCTCCGGTCGCCGGGCTCATTGGACTGGCGTTCGCAGCGTACCTTGTAATCTACTTGCTCCGGCTCGATGCCGGAAGCGAGCGAATGAAGGCGATTGCGTCCGCCATACAGGAAGGCGCGATGGCGTACCTGAACAGGCAGTACAGGACTGTTGCAATCATTGCAGTGGTGCTCACTGTGCTGATAGCAGCGACCATCGGCATACCGGCTGCGACGGGTTTCGTGCTTGGCGCCATCATGTCAGCAGCCGCGGGCTATCTCGGCATGAACATATCAGTGCGAAGCAATGTGCGATGCGCAAACGCAGCCAAGGATGGCATGCAGAAGGCGCTCGACGTGGCTTTCAAGGGCGGCGCTGTCACTGGCATATCTGTGGCAAGCCTTGCTCTCCTTGGCGTGAGCGGTCTTTACATCGCTTTCGGCGGGAGACCGCAGGATGTTGAAAAGGTGGTGGGCTTCGGGTTCGGCGCCTCGCTCATAAGCCTTTTCGCAAGGATAGGCGGCGGGATTTATACAAAAGCAGCAGACGTGGGCACAGACCTCGTGGGAAAAGTCGAGGCAGGAATTCCTGAAGACGACCCGCGCAACCCGGGTGTGATAGCTGATAACGTGGGCGACAACGTGGGCGACTG
>DUGO01000102.1 GCA_013331375.1 Candidatus Methanoperedentaceae archaeon
GTCAGTGAAGCGTACTGCAGGATGGTTATGCGACATCACGATGCATCCTGCTGAATATAGCTCAGCCGACGGCCAGGCATGTCCGTGAACATAGCCCACGCCATCAAGCACAAACCCGCCCATTGGGTGCATGCTCACGTTGTGCACCCCGCCGATGAGCCGCTCCAGGTCACCGTCATGGTTTCCGGGTACGATGTGTACATCTGCCAGCTCACCCAGCGCCCCCAGAAACTCAGGTACCTCTCTCCACTCCTGGCGCGAAGTGTAAGGCACGTTGTGCTTCACGTCACCTAAAAGCACGATGGCATCCGGTCTTTCCTTTTTTATTAGCTCTCTGAGCCGCCTCTTATGCGCATCAGCCTGGCTCGGGATGCTGATGCCGCCCATGCGAAGCTCCCACTCGATGCCAAGGTGGACGTCAGCCACAGAAAGCACTTTTATGCGGTCTCTGGAGACAAGGGCTGGCTCGTTGACTATTGGCGTGATCATTGCACTTTTCGGAGGATACCGATTTTGGGCTCGTAGCAGCGCCCCTCATCCATGAGCTCTTTTATCGCGCCCTCAACCTCATCTTCAGATAATCCCTTCGCCTGCAGGGATGCGACCAGCTCGGAGTATGCAGCGCCGCTACCCGTATCCAGTACGTTGAGCGCCTCTGCGGTCTCATCCTTCGGGCTTTTCTTCGCGGAAATGGTCTCCTTTTTTTCCTGCGCGCTGCCGCCGCTGAATACGGTTTCAACCGCGTTCGCCACAGCATCGTTCAGTGTCCTGATATACCCGCGAATATCCGTATAGTGGCTGAGCGCAGCCGCGGCACCTTCTGCAAGTGCGTCATTCACCCCTTTCCCTGAGAGGAATGCCCGCAGCGCATCCTTATCGAGACCTGACTCAAGGGCGGTCTGCATCACCTTTGCGCGCTCAAGCGTGCGCTTTGCAGTATCCAGCACCCACCTGTCCCGCAGGTGCTCGTCCGCAGAATTGACCTCCTCGGGTCGGATGGACACGTAGATGCTGCCGCTCTCAGGCTCATAAGTGCGCGCCTTTCCCACGACAGCGATGAACGATGGCACCTCAAGCTCTGAGAAAAATATAGCAGCCTCTGACTGGTACTGCCCCGCATAGACCGTGAAGACACCCGTGGGGTCTGCCACCCTTGCACGGAAAAGATCGCTGCCGCTCCCTATATTCTCTACATCAGTGACAACCCCGATGATGAACAGCCTGTTCACCTTCGCACCCGTGGGAGTGATGACATAGTTCGGGGCGCGCTCACTCTGCTCACTGATATGCAGCGTTGAGCTGTTGTACTCATCCGCGAACACGCGCCATGCGAGCTCCCTGTCAAGCATACGCCATCCCCCGTATGTCCTTCAGGAGCGCTGCCGCCTCATCCTGCATCGGCACGTCCTGCATGGAAACCGACTCTGCCACGAGCGTGACGCCGAACTCGTTCTTTGATGCATTCCCCCTGACTGTGAGAAGTCGTCCCACAAGCTTTCGTTTCATCTCCTCCTCGACCGCGTTAGCCGACATTGCGGATTCCGCAATGCGGTTCGCCGTCTCCATGTTCATGCCGCACAGGCTTTCCGTGAGCTTTGAGTTGAGCACGAGAGTGAGCGCGCCAGTGCCGTCATCGAGTATCGATTTCACACGCAGGTCCGGCACGCCTTCCACCCTTCCGTGCACCCTGCACATGCCTTTCTGTATCACCCTGCTGCACTGCGGGCAGCGTGTGATGAGCCCGGACCCTGACCTGACCGACATCACGTTGCCCTTCACTGTAATGTCAAATGCGCCGTCCCGCGAGTACAGGCTGTCAATGGTCTCGATACGCTGCAGCGGCTGCCGGATGCTCTTGCCATCTGCCGCGNNGGCATCTTTGCGGTATCGTCCGCTACCACGCACGCAAGGATAGTCTTCTTTGCATCCTTCGCGACGATATCTTTCTGCGAGACCTCAAGCACGTTACATACCGTGCTAACGCTCATGTCCCCGTCCCGAAGCAGAGAGAGCTTTGCCATTTCACCGGTACTCACTGCAGGAAGCACGCTTTCGTCAACCTGCTCCACTTTCGTGCCGTTCCCGAAGTTGAGCTCAGGTCTATTCTGCCAGTTCCTGACGTAAGCACCGGTTATGTGCACCACGCTGCCCTGCACAAGACCGAGGTCGCTCCACGATGTGAACGAGCGGGCTGCGGTCTCATCAGCCACGGTACCCACAAAAATCGTCTTTTCAGTTCCCGACGCCTTGACGTTCTTCTTCGTGACCTCAAGCACCCTGACAGTGATATCGATATTCCGGTCCCCTGCAGCCGCGTCCCGCAGCTTGCGCGCAACAGATACCGCCGCCCCGCCGCTGTACCGCCTGATGACAGTGCGCTTTGCCTCTGCAAGAGGCACGCGGAACTCAAGCAGCTTCCTGAGGTCTTTTTCTATCAGGGCACCGTCTGCCTGCGTATTACCAAGCGCCCTTTTTATTTCCTCGACCTGGGGCGCCATTTCTTCGTCCATATATGCCCACCTTTTTTTTAGACCATAAGTGCGATTCGGATAAAAAACCATCGGAAGACACCCGGTGAAAATTCAAGGAGCTCGCCGTCAGGATTATTACCACATCCATGATACTAACCTCCATGTCCACAGTTGGCATCACAGCGCTTGTCCCGCCTGAGCTCATCTTCGCATGCGGGCACATGCCCCTCGACGTGAACAACCACGTTCCCTCATCCGCAGAGCATCCTGTTAGCAAGCTATGCGCATGGACAGCGACCTGGCGCGAGATGCTGCTGCAGAAAAGGCTGCAGGTCGATTCGCTTGTCGTGGTAGCAGGAGGCGACTGCCATAACGCGCTTGCGGACGGGCAGAGGGTCGCGCTCGGCGGTATCCCTGCTCACTTTTTCTTCTACCCCTTCGACGGCGACACGGATTACATGGAGGCGCAGATGCAGAGGCTTGTCCTGCATCTCGGGGGAGAGGTCGATAAGGCAAAGTTCAGGGAAGTCGGGCTCGCCAAGGAGCTGGGCATGAGGCTTGAGCAGATGCGCATTGAAGGGCGCATAAGCGGGGCAGACGCCTTCAGGATTCTAATCTCTTTCAGCGACCTCTGCGGCGATATCCCCGCATTCATGGAACAGCTCGTGCCGGAAAAAAGACACGAAGAAGCAAAATTCCGGGTTGGGCTCATCGGCGTGCCGCCCATATACAAAGATTTCCACGAGGTTGCAGAGAGCTTTGGTATGCACATCGCATACGACGAGCTGCCGTACGAGTTCCTGAGACTCGGCGGGAATAGCATGGCTGAGCTCGCAAAAAGCTATGCAGGATACACATTTGCGCGAAGCCTCGGATACAGGCTTGATTTCTTAGAGCGCGAGCTTGCCCGGCGCAGGGTTGACGGCGTGATACACTATACCCAGTTCGCCTGCCATCACCTGCTTGAGGACGACGTGCTCCGCCGAAGGCTTGACTACCCCGTGCTCACCGTCCAGGGCGACATGCCTGGCAGCACGCCTGAGCAGGTAAAGCTGCGGCTTGAGGCATTCTCCGAGATGCTGGGGAGGGCGCCATGATCGGGCTCGATGTGGGGAGCACAACAGCGAAAGCCGCTTACCCTGAGGGCAAATTCAGGATAGTCGAGAGCAGGAACTGGAGAGAACTCACGGATGGAATAGCGCCCTGCGATATCGTGTCCACGGGGTATTTCAGGAAAAGCGTGCCGCATAAGCTTGCGATAACAGAGATAACCGCAGCCGCGTTCGGAGCGCGGGAATATTTCCCGGATGCGGAAGTGATAGTTGACATCGGTGGTCAGGACACAAAGGTGATAGACCTGCGGAACAACACCTTCCTGCTCAACGACAAGTGCAGCGCAGGCACTGGCGCCTTTTTGGAGTTCACAGCAAAGTACCTGGGCATACAGGTCAGCGAGCTTGGAGACCTGCATATGCGGGCGAAAAAAGCGGCACAGCTCAACAGCACCTGCGGCGTATTCGCCATATCAGAGATGATTTCGCGAATGGTCGAGGGCGCGAGCGTGGAAGACGTGGTCGCAGGCATGCACTATTCCTTTGCCAGGCGGGTGGCGAAGCTCATACCCGAGGCTGACCGCATAGTGCTCATAGGCGGCACTGTGAAAAACCGGGGACTTACGGCTGCGCTGGAAGAGGTGGCAGGAAAAAGGTTTCTCATCCCCCCTGCGCCGCAGACCGTGAACGCGCTCGGGGCGCTGCGGTACTCAGAAGAGCGCCCTTAGCAGGTCCCTGTCGCGCAGCAATCCTTTCAGCTTCCCGGTCGCAGAGACCACGGGTATCTGGTCGATGTTGTTGCGCCTCATCTTCTTTGCGCAATCGCTCACAGGCGAGCCCGGTGTTGCGGTGACCATCTCTCCCTTTATCGCTTCCCTGACCGGGGTGTCAGGGAATTTTATCCAGGATACGCTGTAGTACAGGCTCATCGTGTCACGCAGGGATTCCCATGTCCATGCATCATCGTCCGAGCCCGCAGACATATTCGACTTCTCGACCCTTTCCTCGATGATGCTTTCTGCTATGAGGTCCTTGTCAGTAACGACTCCAAGGAGCTTCCTGTTGAATCCTATGACCGGGACAGCCTTCACATCCGCAAGCTCCATGATTTCGCCAACCACAGAAAGCGGCGTTTCTTCCCATACAGTGACCACTCCGTCGCCGAGATATGGTTCTATCGGGTCATTGATGCCCAGGCTGGATATCGCCTTTACGATATCTGCCAAGGTCACTATACCCGCAAGTGTATGGTCTTCAACCACAGGTATGCGCCTGATGTTGCGATCAAGCATCAGGTGGGACGCCTCAACAATCGATGCACCGGGCGGAATTGCAACAGGCTCGCGCGTCATGAGAAGCGCTATCTGGTCTTCTTCAGGGTTCTTAATCAGGTCTGTCCTGGTCACGATACCCACCACCTCCCCGTTCTTCACCACAGGCACTCCGGATATGTGCTTGGTCTTGAGTATCTGGAGTACCTCATCCCTTGAGCCTGGTATGGTCGCATACGCGACCTCCCTCACCATGATCTCTTCTACCCTGATATCCGTGGTCACGTTTTCAGCCATCATCAACCTCTGACGACCATTACAGGTATCTTTGATATGCGCATGACCTTCTCTGCCACGCTTCCGAGGAGGAAGCGCTCGAGCCCGCTCTTGCCCAGGGTGCCCATGACTATCATGTCCACCGAATTATCCTCGGCTGCGTTGACGATCTCGTCAGCAGGATGTCCTTCCACCACCAGGCGCTCTACCTCTATCCCGGAATCGGCTGCGGCATCTGCGACCTGCTTTGTGGCATCATCCCCTTCCTGCTTGAGCAGCCCGTACATGCTCTCCCATGCCGAATCCATGGGTATGGATGCAAAGGCTGCCGTGTCAACGACATAGATGGCATAGAGCTTTGAATCGCTCAGCTTTGCAATCTCTATTCCGTACTTTACCGCCTTTTTCGTGTACTCCGAGCCGTCCGTAGCGACCATTACTTTTTTTATCATTTCGCTTTGCATGAAACCACACCTTTCCGCATCACTGCGATTATATCGTCCGGTCTTGCCCGCCTCACCAGACTGCCGAGTGGATTCCCTGTGCTAGACAGGTTGTCTGACATGCTATCCAGTACCATCATAGCCGCCTCTCTGCCCTCCTCAATGCAGCCAGCATCAAGACCCAGCACGTTTGCTCCATTAAGCGTGCACAAGTTAAATACTTGTCTGTCGTCA
>DUGO01000006.1 GCA_013331375.1 Candidatus Methanoperedentaceae archaeon
ATGATTGACGATGCCACCGTTATGGCAGCAATTACAAAGAAAGCGATCTGGTCAAGCTCCATTACTTCTCACTCCTTTTCATGAGCCGCTCGGGACCCCATACCACAGACTGTTTATCCCATCCTGCAAGCTCAAACTCCTTGGTATTTGAAAGCGCATTCAGCGGGCACATCTCGGCGCAGAGGTAGCAGAACAGGCAGTGTCCGTAATCTATCTGGGGATACCAGCCGCTCTGGAACTTCACTATCTCTATACAGTTGTTGGGGCACGTCTGGGCACATATGCCGCACCCGACGCACTTCTCGATATCGAGGTGATGCCTGCCCTTGAACCGCTCTGGCAGCTCCATTATCTCATCAGGATACAGGCGTGTGACAGGCTTGACGAACACGTTCTTTATGGCGTGCGTGAGGCTTCGTACTACCATTTCAGCTCACCACCATTGCTACTGCTGCAGCCCAGACAAGATTGATGAGGGAGTAGGGGAACAGCACCTTCCAACCGAGGTCTGTGACCTGGTCTATCCTGACGCGCGGCAGGGCTCCGCGTATCCATATCATGACCATAATAACAACGAAGACCTTACCCACGAACCACAGCACAGGGGGTATGAAGAGAGTGCCGAGGAACGGAAGCCCGCTCCAGCCACCGAGGAAGAGTATAACAACGAGACATGCGCCTACGATTGCATGCAGGTATTCTGCAAAGAACGCGAAACCCCATCGCATGCTGCTGTATTCCGTAAATACGCCTGCAATCAGTTCCTCTTCAGCCTCTATCTGGTCGAAAGGTATCCTGCCGAGGTCTGCAAGAAGAGCCACACCGAATACGATAAAACCGAGCGGCTGCATGAAGATGAACCATGCCAGTTGCTCCTGCCTGCTGACTATCTGCACGAAATCAAGCGACTGCGCCATGACAGCAACGCTCAGGACAGCAAGCCCGAGGGGCACCTCATATCCCAGCATGCGGGCGATGTTCCTGAATGCACCGAGCAAAGAGTATTTGTTGTTCGAGCCCCAGCCTGCCATGAACAGGGCTATGATTGACACGGCTGCGACTGCCTCCACGTACAGGGCGCTGATATCCATGGTGGTCACTGCGAGCAGGTACTCGCTGCCTTCAAAGCTCACTACACCGTATGGTACTGCGACCGCCATAAGGAAAGCCGATGTCAGCGCCACGATGGGACCTCCTGCGTGCACAGGCTTGTCCGCATTCTCTGGTACGATGTCCTCTTTTGTGAATAGCTTGATGGCATCAGCCACGAGCTGCAGTAGACCGAATCTGCCGCCTACCCTGTTGGGACCGGGTCTTGTCTGTATATCTCCGAGGAACTTCCGTTCAAGCCACACCATCACGATAGCGGAGAAAAATATCACGCCCACAACGATTAGCCCGACAACACCCCTTATCCAGGGATTTCCGAGCAGGTCAAAAGCAAGCTGAATGTAGTCCATGTTTCCACCTACCTGTCAACCTCGCTCGTGCACGAATCCATGCTCGATGCGATGGCTGCATTGTCTGCCATGTATGCACCTTTAAGCAGCGGGGGGAGTGCCTGCATCGTGGCGAACGCCGGTCCCCTTACCTTGACCCGGTACGGCTTGAACGTCCCGTCTGAAACGATATACATCCCCATCTCTCCCCGTGGGTCCTCCACGCGGGAATATACCTCACCGGGCTTTGGCTTGATCAGGTACGGGTTGTAGCCCTGCTTGAAGGGTCCGCCAGGTATCATATCGATGCACTGTTCTATGATATAGATACTCTCAAGGATTTCACTCAGTCTTACCTTGACCCTGTCAAACACATCCCCGTTAGGCGCGGTTATGACTTTGAAGTCGAGGTCTGGATACAATAGGTACGGGTCAACTTTCCGTATATCATAGTCCACGCCCGAGCCTCGCATTGCGGGTCCTGCCACACCCAGTTCCATGGCAGCTTTCCTTGAAAGTACACCTACACCCTTTGTCCTCTTCAGGTACACGCTATCCCTGGACATTATTTCATCGTGCTTCTCAACCTTTTTCCGAATCTCGTTCAATGTCCGGAGCGTCTTCTCCTTGAAGCCTGCAGGCAGATCATATGCGACTCCACCGAACCTTACGAATGAATGGTTGAGCCTCGCGCCTGTCACCATCTCAAGAAGCGAAATAATAGGCTCTCTTTCGCGTATCATCCAGAGGAACATGCTCAGGAACCCGATGTCAGTGGCGTATTCGCCAATCCCGAGAAGATGGCTCTGTATCCTTGTCAGTTCAAGCATGATTGTCCTGATGTATTTCGCCCTCTCTGTGGGCTCGATGCCCATGAGCGATTCCACGCCAGAGCAGAATACTTCGTTGTTTGATATGGATGCCAGGTAGCACATCCTGTCGGTTATCGGGATGCACTGGAGGTAGGTCCTGTTCTCAAGTATTTTTTCTATGCCCTTGTGTATGAATCCCATCTCAAGCGTTGCATCCTTTACGGTTTCGCCTTCAAGCACAAGGTCAAGCAGGAAAGGACCGGGCTGCAGGGGATGCTGGGGTCCGAGATGCAGGAGCATTTCCGAGGGTTTGAGGTTAATCTGGGTTTCAATTTCTCCGTTCATGGGAATCACCTACGTGGGGTTGGGGTATCCTTTGTAATCCTTGCGCAGCGGGTATTCCCCCATCATTTCCGCAGGCAGTACGAGAGGTGCGAGATTTGGATTCCCCCTGAACGATATGCCGAGCAGCTCATACGCCTCCCGCTCGTACCAGGCGGCATTCCAGTACACAGGCGTCAGGGAATCGATGACCGGGTTGCTCTTCGGGACCTTCGCTTTGAGTGTTAGCACGATACCATGGGAATATGCGGTTATCTGGTACACCGCCTCAAGAGCTTCACCGTAATCCGCACCTGCTATTGAAGAGAGATGGTCAAACTCCAGTTCGTTGCTGAGAAATTTAGCTATGGCGAGTATTTTATCAGGTGCAATCCTTGCCCACACCCTGTTAGGAGATTCCACACGCATCTCCGTGACCTGGAACTTTTCCTTCAGCATATTGAGGGTTAATTCGCCAGTGGTATTCATGTGTCCCCCTTCTGTGTCCTGTCCTGCTTTGCAGTTATCTTCTTCTGGAGTTCTACGAACCCCTGGATGAGCTGCTCAGGTCTTGGCGGGCAGCCTGGGATGTATATGTCAACAGGGAAGTATTTCTCAGTGTTTATGATAGTGCTGTATGATTCCCAGAACGGTCCACCGCTTATTGAGCAGTCGCCCATGCATATGACCCATTTGGGTTCTGGCATCTGGTCCCATAAAAGCTTCAGGGCTGGCATGTATTTCTTGGTGATATAACCGCTTATTATCATCACATCCGCCTGCCTCGGTGAGCAGCGCGGGATTATGCCAAACCTGTCAGTATCGTAGTGTGGCGCCCCTGTACATATCATCTCGATACCGCAGCACCCCATGGGTTGCGTCAGGAACCACAGTGAGTTCTTGCGCCCCCAGTTTATCAGGTCCTGGAGAGGCGTCTTTTTCAGGAAATCGTGGATTGCGCTCGTGGTAGTGAATGTTACATGCGCATCTATTATCTTCTGGATGGGCCTCACCTTTGCTGTTTCTGAGCCAGCCCCTTCTACTTCACCCACTGCAGCGCCCCCTTCTTAAGTGCATATAAGTAGCCGACAAAAAGGACAAGGACAAACAGTACAACCTCTATCACAGACATGGTGGTGAAGAACTTGTCAACCCCGAGATACACAGTGACCCAGGGATACAGGAACATGACCTCGACATCAAAAATCACGAAGACGATGGCGAACAGATAATACTGAACATTGAACATGATGCGTGCATCGCCGAATGGCACAGAGCCGCTCTCATAAGTGGAGAGCTTTCTCCCAGCCTGGCTTCTTGGGCTTATCTGCTTGACTATTATCATGGTGGCGACTGGCATCACAAAACCAAACACAAGGAATATCGCAACTGGAATAAAACTGTCAATGATACCTGACATTATATGCACCTACCATCCCCCTACAAAGGCTGAAACTGGTATAAAAGTTTTGTGAAAATAATCTGGTTTACAACGTTAGATTGATNNATTGATATGTATTAACGATATTGCAGGAGAAACTGGCAGGCAAGATGTTCGACCTCAATGTAGGCTATGCAAGGTTCAGGAACCCTGTCGCACTGGCGCCGATGGCAGGCATCACAGACAGCTCATTTGCAAAACGGTTCGCTCCGCACGCAGGTCTTGTTTCGATAGGCGGATACAATCTTGATGAGAAGACCGCAGGGGCTGCCCGCGAAGAGGTAAAGCGAGGACGCAGAGAGTTCATAATCACTGAGCCCCTTGAGCACATCAGGAAAGAGCTTGATGTATTGAAGGATTGCGGCACCTGCGTATCAGTGAACGTGCGGGCATCATCCGAAGAACCCTATGTCGAAGCAGCGTGCGTTGCAAAGGAGTACGGTGCTATCATTGAGCTGAACGCACACTGCAGGCAGCCCGGGATGATGGCTCTGGGTGCCGGGGAGGCGCTGTTGCATGATATCCCGCGCCTTGCTGCCATCATATCAAAAATGAAAAGCACAGGAGCAGTGGTCTCTGTCAAGACCAGGGCGAACGTGGTCAATGATGCAGAGCTGGCAGTGGCTATTGAGGAGGCAGGAGCCGATATTATCCATATCGATNNGCTTTCGGTTAAAACAAGGGCGAATGTGGTGAACGATGTCGAGCTTGCCAAGGCTATCGAGAAAGCTGGCGCCGATATTATCCATATCGATGCGATGAGGGCGGGAGAGGGGCATGACGTCAGGGTAATACGAGCCACAAGGAACCTGACAGACCTTTTCATTATAGGAAATAACTCGGTTGTTGATTTTGAGAGTGCTAAAGAGCTTTTTTCGTATGGCGCGGACATGGTTTCAATAGGGCGTGCAGTGCTGAGAAATCCTGACGTTGTCCGCCAGGTCGCACTCGAGACTGAAATGCATCAGCAGATGACTGGCTGGTACAACGCGCCAAAGCACATATGCGCCGGTGGGGACCTTCGCGCACTTGCCTTCTGCTGCCTGCCCGTAAAGCCCTGTGTCCTTCATGGCGCCCTGAAACAGGCAGGCATAACCGCAGAAGAGTTCATGGCGATAAAGCTGGATTTTGCTAAAGGCACCCCTATAGAGCACGGGGAAGGCACATGCTTTGGCAGCATGACGTGGTGCTGCAAGATTACCAAGCCCTGCTTCCTGCGGGACGGCGCACTCGAGACTGCTTCTCTGTCTGATGTTGAGTACATGCAGTTGAAAAAGCAGCTTTCGCGGCATATTTTGAAGCACAGGAAAAGGGCAAGATAGACAGCTGCACACAGCGGTATCCGCTTATGCGATGAGCCGCCTCTTCATCAGGTTCACGGAAAGCAGGAAAAACAGTAGCGATACGAGCACTATCCAGCCAAGGCTGAGCAGCACCATACCGCTCAAGGTCGCAGTTGTGAATGAACGGACGATGATGACCACGTGGGTAAGGGGCAGGACAGCGAGTGCCATGTACTGTACAGGCTGGGGCAGTAGCGACAGCGGGAAAAAAGTACCGCTGAACAGGAACATGGGAGTCACGAACAGGAAGGAGGGGTAATTCAGGGAATCGATGTTGGGCGTTATCGCTGTGAAGCACATCGCAATTGTCGCAAACAGGAAGCCGCCTATGAACGCAAAGGGGATGACCAGCAGAGATTGCGGGAATTCGAGGACTCCGAAGGCTGCGAGCACAGGCAGCATCAGTATCGTGTCTATCGTGCTTCGGGTCGCTCCCCACAGGAGCTCTCCCACAATCACTTCTTCGATCGAGAGAGGTGTTGCGATGATTGCATCAAAGGTCTTCTGGAAATACATGCGCACATACGTGGCGAATGTACACTCGAAGAACGATGAGTTCATAATCCCCGTGGCGATGATGGCAGGCGCTATGAATTTCGGATAAGGCATCCCGTCAACGGTATTTACGAACGTGCCTACCCCGAATCCGATAGCAAGAAGGTATAGCAGTGGCTGTATGAAAGGCGGGATGAAGTTCACCCTGAAGGTCTTCATGAACACATCCCTGTTCCTGAGCCATACCTTCCACACGCTTCCTGTCAGTTGCGGGATTTCAAGATACATTATGCATCTCCTTACTTCACTCTCTCAATTTTCTTCCTGTCAGTTTCAGGAATACGTCTTCAAGCGTCGCCTTCCTGGCAACAACATGTCCGGGTCTGCATTCTTCCAGCAGGGCATTTGCGACCTTCTGGGGGTCATCGGTATAGACCTGAATCATGTCTCCTATCGTTTCGTACTTTGCAGCTATCCTGTCAAGGCAGGCAACCGCTTCGGGACCGTTTTGCACTTCTACGATTTCAGTGCCGATATAATCCCTTACCAGCTCGTCGGGCTTCCCCTCAACGAGTATCTTACCGCTATCCATGATGACCAGCCTGTCGCACAGGCGGGCTGCCTCCTCAAGGTAGTGGGTCGTCAGCACGATGGTGCTGCCCTGCGCCTGCAGTTTGCGTATCCTGTCCCAGATGAGATGCCTTGCCTGGGGGTCAAGCCCTACGGTCGGCTCGTCAAGGATGAGAAGCCTTGAGCGGTTGACAAGTGCGCGCGCGAGAATGAGCCGCCGCTTCATGCCTCCCGAGAGGTGCTCAATCATCGTATCCTTTTTCTCGTCAAGCTGCACAAAATCAAGAAGCTCGCTTATGGTTTTCTCTGCATCCCTGCGCGGGATGTCAAAGTATCGTGAATATACAAGGAGGTTCTCATAGACCGTGAAGTCGGGGTCGAAGTTGTTCTCCTGCGGGACTACCCCGATGAGGCGCTTGATTTTCCGCTGCTCGGTGTTCACATCCATGCCGAAGACCGTGAGCTTCCCCCCGCTCCCTGGGGATACGCACTGTATCATCTTCATGGCTGTGGTCTTGCCAGCGCCGTTTGGACCAAGGAACCCGAATATCTCGCCCTCTTCCACCGTGAAGCTGATATTATCCACTGCAACAAGGTTCCCGAACCTCTTTACAAGATTGCTGGCAACAATAACCGGAGCTATGAACAACCACCCGTCTAATAATATTGCGGGCATTGGATTTGGATTTTTCGGGATTGAACAAAGAGGAGGACTTCCGCAGCTTTTCAAAACCAGCCAGCTCGGTCGTCACCACCGTACCTCGACTGCCCCGCGCGTTCCGTCCACGGTCACAATCTGGTCATCTTTCAGCAGTTCAGTGGCGTTGCCGGTCGCTACTACCGCAGGTATGCGGAACTCTCTGGCGATGATGGCGGGATGGGAAAGGATTCCACCATAGTTCGTCACCAGCGCCCCGATGCTGGAAAACAGCACTGACCAGACCGGCGTAGTGGCCGGGCAAACCAGCACGTCCCCGGCGCGTATCTTTCCGAACTCGGATTCGTCCATGACGATGCACACTCGTCCCTGATAAACCCCTTTAGAAGTGGGAATCCCAGTTAATGCCTTCCCTTTAGCCTGCGCGCGCCCGCTCATCACCGGGGCAATCATCGTTTCTATCTGCCAATCAACGGCGCTCTTGGCAAAGCGAACCTCGGGCGGCAAGGCGTCGATAACTGGTGGTGCCGTCGGCTTGCCATACGTGTTGGGACCAGGGTGTGCTTCGACCCATGCCCGCTCGCCCTTACGGCGGGTGACCAGGGCNNGGCTCGAAGGTCGGCTTTGCTACCGAGAGCAGCCCGCGCTTCTTCCATCTCCAGAAAGAAGATGTCGTCAACTTGTTGTATTATCCCCCTCTCAGCCAGGCGTCGGCCCATCTCCAGCGCACAGTAGCGCTGCAGCCCCATCGGGACGCTGATGGTGAAGAATTCATTATCCTCCCGAATCGGGTAAGCACGCGCTGCGCGATCCAGCGTCCGCTCGAAACGGGTGCGATCGACTTCGTTCAGCTTCGCCAGAGCTTCGGCGCGAGCTGACTGCCGCTGCTCTTCGAGGCGCGTCCCCTCGGCGGCCAAATCATAGTCTCGCCTCAATTGATCGCGGATTAGTCCGAGGATGGTCGCAGGGGTCTCAGCCATGGTCGGATCTGCCAGTTCCTGGTTGTTCAGCGCGCAAATCCCATATTCCTTTTGATAGGCAGCCAGGGCGCTGGCGAACTCGGGATCGATCCGGAGCAAGCGGCTGACCATCTCGCCAGCCCTGTTTTCATCAAGGCGATCAAAGAGACTCATCACGACCGGTCGTTCCTTCGCCAATCGAGCTAGCTCTCTGAGACGGCGGGCAGGCTCAGTGGTTTTCGACGAAAGTCCCGCTGATAACTGAAGGGCGCGAGCTTCGTCCCAGGCGAGCAGGTCGCGACAGGCGATGACCAGTTCATACATTGAGTAAAGGTTGGCGACCGCCAGTGTAAAGTGAATGCGCCACGCTTCCTGGCTCAGCTCGGTCAGACTGGACAGGTGGGCGTCCAGCTCGGAGTCGGTGAGCTCGACGAGGGGCGTGTCGCGCATCTCGATGATGCGCCTTGCGAGATTTGGCTGCCAGTCGCCATACCACGCGTCGATAACCTGGCCCGCTTTGTCGGTCTGCACCGCGAGAATACAGCGCTTGATGCGTTCCGCCATCACTTCGGGAGCAGGCGGCACGCCCTCATAGCCCCCAAGAGGAATGTAACGGATATACACCCAGCCGCCAATCTCACGATTTTCCAAAGATTGCAGCAGGCTGCCGAACTCATCGAAAGCGTATCTGGCACCTGCATTAACCTGCGGCAGCATAACCGAGCGTGTCATCGGCGATAACGGTCGAGGTATAACCCTGGCGTTTCTAATCCAGAATCCTGGCGGTGGTTCTACCGGCACCGGTACGGGTTTCACTTTGTCTGATTCGCGCAGCATGTCAACCTCCTTACCGCTCTGTGCTTGCCAGTATGGCACGCTCTCCAGATTTTATGATTGATTATTCTCCACTAATAATCCTGTAATATCACGGCATAAATAGTTTGCGCTTGAAGAATTTTTTTTAAGCCCATCACTATACTCATATCC
>DUGO01000120.1 GCA_013331375.1 Candidatus Methanoperedentaceae archaeon
GTACCTGTACCTTACAACCGCCGATGTTGAGTTCTGCATGTGGCGCGGGTGGACCTCGCGCGGACCGTACACCGCTGCTATCACCTTGTTCCCGCCAAGCTCCAGATAGCATGAACCATCAGCCCGGTTCAGGATACCAACGTCTATTTTTACGGGTCGCAGCTCGTCCGGACTTCTGCCGTCGAGGCGTACCCCATTATCTATTAATTTCTCAGGTTTTTGATTCATCGTTCTTCCTCTTTGTCTCTATCACCTAATAGCTCTTCAAGGATGGAATCCCCCTTTCTCACCGTCTCGCCTCCCTCACTAGACTCGGTTTTTGATGCAGGGGGGGCATTCTGCCTGTTTTGTTTCTGTACAGGGCTCCCGCGTTCATCCCTTAAGAATTTTCCAATCCTGTCAGTAAGTCCATCAAGATGAGCTTCACTTTCAATGATCATAATGGCTTTTGCTGCAAGGTTCATATCTTTCTCCTTGCCATTAATCCATATCGTGCCGTTCTGCCCCACGAAGATGTTACATTTTGTCTCGTTTTTCAGCATCGATATCATCGAGCCGCCCCTGCCTATCAGGCGCGGGACCTTTGCTGGGGATATCTCCAGTATCCTGCCGCTTTTCAGTACTCCGAGCCGCTGATCTGAAAGCGTGAGCTCGACCTTCATTGTGGCGTCAANNCCTTTATGTGCTTGCCCATGTCATCGGACTCGATGCGCCTGGGGAACTCGGAAATATGAAGAAGTCCCTCATAGGGCGAGTGGATGTCCACTATCCAGTTCGAAAAAGTAATCTCCTTGACCGTACCTATCACCGTATCGCCTTCAGCAGGCACGTACTTGCCTGACAGCGGTATGACCCGGATCCTGTTCTTCAGGCTCACGATGCCAAAGAGTGACGAGTATACTTTATTTTCCTTTACGTATGTCCCTTCTCCTGCCCTGTTTGCGTCGTCAGAAAGATAATCGCCGGGTGCAACAATGCTTTTGTCTTCTGCGTTGTTCATGTCACTCACTTCAAAAGTCTGGTTTCAGCGTTCCCCTTTGTCAGGCGGTTTATAAGTTCATAGAAGTCGTCCTGGAGCCCCGCAGGCATCACGACCACACCTATCCATGAGCCATTGCCCTGCCATTCCTGCTTCTCGATAGTACAGAACTTGGCGATATCACCGTAGGCTTTGGGGGCGAACTCAGGCGGAATTTTCACNNGGGTCGATATGTACGCCCGCCTCGTCCATTGCCCGCTCTATCCGGTCGGGCGGGTGCGGCGTCTTGGTCTGCGGGTTGATGGCATTGCGCGCTATCATGCCGACGACCTGCTTTTTCTTGTCCTCCTGGATTTTTTTCCTCTGCTCTGTCGTCAGCTGGAGTTCGCCTTCCCTGATTATGCGTGCTGCCGCCTGGATGACGTCACCCGTGCCGAAGGCTGCGGTGACGTCCGATTCGGCAGGTCTGTCTCCGCTGTGCGCATTTTCAAATATGTCTTCGACTGCCAGTATGTCCTCTACCTTTATGCTGTCCCCGCGCTTGAACGCGAGCGCTCCGTCGGGGTCAACGAGCACTTCAAAATTCTTGCCGTGCGTCTTGAGCTTAGCAATCACCGCATCGTCAAGGGTGACCATATGTTATTTTTCCTCTTTTTTCTCGTCCGATGCATGTGCGGCTTTCACTGCCGTGACATACTCTTCCACTTCCTGAGGCGTGAGCTTCTTGAACTGCCTGGTCTTCAGCTCAATAACGCCGACTTCGATAGTGGATGCATCGAAAACGCTCTCTGAAGTAACGTATAATGCCTCAAGCCCGAGGAGAATAGCACCCCGCAGGTCTATGCTGTCATCATACTTTGACTCGAACACTTCCATAGCCTCTGTGCGTCCCGCGCCAATCCCGGTGGCTTTGTATTCGAGCAGCGCCCCGCTCGGGTCGGTCTCGAACAGCCTCGCCTGGGTATCCTCGACTCCTGCAATCAGCAGGGCGGTTCCGAACGGGCGCACGCCTCCGTACTGGGTGTACGTCTGCTTGAAGTCGCATACCCGCTTTGCAAGTACCTCAACGCCTATGGGCTCGTCATATGTATACTTGTTTATCTGGGCTTCCACGCGAGCCCTGTCCACAAGCACCCTGGCGTCTGCGACAAGTCCTGATGTGGCAGCCCCGATGTGGTCATCTATCTGGAATATCTTCTCGATCGAAGGAGCCTCAAGCAGCCTGCTTGTAATCCTCTTATCAACAAGAAGCGCAACCCCGTCCTTCGCCTTCACTCCGACAGCAGTCGTGCCTCGCTTTACCGCTTCCCGCGCGTACTCTACCTGGAATAGTCTCCCGTCAGGGCTGAACACTGTTATGGCCCTGTCATACCCCATCTGAGGTGCCATCTGCATGGTTTCATCTCCTGTCAGTTATATCAAAAACCGTTGCTCCAATATATCTTGTGCTTGAACGATTCATCATCTGTACCGCATTCTGGTCATCGGACAATATATCTATTTCGTCTACGACCCGTCTTACTGCCTTACCTGTGATGCCAGAACAGCGTATTTCTTTTTCTCCGGTTTCCGCTCTTAATTCAATGTCACCGAGTATATACTTTTCTGTTGCAGCCCGAATCGTGCCCGCCACGCCGCGCACCATAATCCCCACCCGCGTGCCTTTCACGGCTGTTATCGTGGCTAGCACAGCCCGCGCTTCACGGACCATGTCGCCGCTGCACCGCACTATCCCGTGCCCACCCTTAAAAGATATGATGCGCAGCCCGCACTCACTTGAGCCCTTATCCCCGAAAAGTGAGCCTGCTGCATTCCATATCTCTGCAGCCAGGTCGCTCTGGCTTATAGCGTCCTCGGAATACGCCTCTATCGCAAGGTAGCGCCGCCTCTCCCTGAGCGTAGGAGGAAGGGGTTTCATACGACCACCTCCAGCCCTTGCATCAACCTGCCTTTGTTCAGGATATCCAGTGGGGTTGTGCTGAGCGCGCGTACCGACTCCTCGAGCGTCATGCCGAACAGCATGGCGAGGGCTGCCATCTCTCGAGGCGCCCGAAGGTCATAGTGCGAGCGTGCGCCGCTTGCTAGAACCACAGGTACGCCGTATTTTCTCGCAAGCATGAGATTTTTCCGGTGCATGGATAGAGCCTGGATGCGCTGGCTGCCCCGCAGCAAAAGCCCGCCGATATTGAAGCCAAGGGCAATGTGATTGTCTCTCGCAAGCTTTGCAAGCACGTGGTTGAACTCAAGCGGGTTTTCAAGTATATCCACCCTGCTGCTCTTCAGGGCAGCTTCGTTTAGCTCTTCAGAGCCGCCGCGCACTATTATCACATCAAATTGCTGCCCGTACTTCGCGATATCTTTCTCAAGTCTTGAGGGCTTGTCAGGGCAGAGCTCGACGCCCAGCCGCACCTCAGCACCAATTCCGGATGTACCGGATGCGGCGCCTGTAATAAACTCCGGAAGATTGGCGACACATATCCCTGTATAGCCCATCCTTGCTGCAGCGAGCGACATGCGGTTTTGCGAGTCTGCGCACTGCGGCATTGCATGAACGTGGATGTCGATGAACCTGGAAGCGAACATCATGATAGCAGCTTCCGTGCCTCACGTATGGCATTTTCGCGTTTCGCAGGGAACACCCCGAGCCTCATCCTGGCTGATATAACATCCGACGTCCCGAGCTTAATTTCCCCGAGATACGCAGCCTGCTTGTCGAACCTGAGAAAGAAGGCGCAGTCATCATCCACCCGCATATCGACCTCTTTCCCGAGCCTTCCAAGCTCGAAGGGAGAAAGCCGGGACCTGACAAGCTCGATGAATCTTTGTGCGCCGCTTTTGCTCCGTATCCTGCCCTCTATAAGTATTATCGGGTTTCCGTAGTGCCCTTCAATACGCTGCTTCTCAATATCCTCGGGAAGGAAGAGTTCCAGCGCCTTCATGACCCTGGATTCGTCCTCCGTAGCCTGCACGCTTGTGCGCAGGAGGATATTGAGTATCATCAGAGCTTATTTACCCTTGTTGCTGTTAGCCCGCAGGCTTGGTCTGATCTTTTCAGTGCCAGTGCCTTTATGCCGCATGCCGCGCCCCTTCTTTCCAGCACTGGTCTTGCCGCGGAACACGCGGTTGCCGCCTGTTAATATGAACTTCAAGTTCCTGTCGCTCTTTATGACCGGATGGGCAGGGTCAACAAGTATGATTTCAAACCACTTCTGCTTGCCGTCCTCTGCCACCCAGTATGAGTTGAGGACTTCCATGTTCGG
The DNA here is from genome assembly GCA_013331375.1 of Candidatus Methanoperedentaceae archaeon. Taxonomy (GTDB): domain Archaea; phylum Halobacteriota; class Methanosarcinia; order Methanosarcinales; family Methanoperedenaceae; genus UBA10536; species UBA10536 sp10536u. The sequence continues at coordinate 4,240 of DUGO01000120.1, forward strand.
GTAGCGGCGTGCGGCTCGCTCCTCAGCAATCCTCTGCAGGCTCTTTCCGGGGGTTATCTTGTTCACGGCCATGTTCTTGCTCTTCCTGCCCCTCTGCCAGCGCGACTTCCTTCTGGCACCGCGCCTGATCTTCGCCCTCACAAGGATGATGCCCTGCTTTGCCTTGTATCCCAGGGCTCTTGCCCTGTCAAGTCTTGTAGGTCTGTCGATTTTTATGACCGCAGGCTCGCGTCTCCATGCCTGGAGGCGCTCCCATCTGAGGTCGTCCACGTATGTACTGTCGGGATTCTTCCACGCGTCCCGTATGTATGTGTAAAATGAGCGTACCATATTGCGTTTCCTGTTTCACGGTTCAGTCCAAAGACCACATTCCTGCGGGACTTGTCCCGCCAGTGAAACGCTCCTCTTATTGTCGGTCTATACTTAAACCTTTTCACGGGGCTGGCTTTGCCGCAGTTACCAATGCCTGCCCAAAACCGTTGGTAACTTTTTTTATGCAAACGCTGTGAGTCAGTTGTTATTTTTCTCAACACATCGCTGGCGTGGTACGTAATACCTCGAAGCATTATTTTGCGGAGCACAACAATTTCGTCCAATTTATAAATCTTAGACGGGATGAACAGGATTAACTGGATAACCAATACTTATCCTGTAAATCTGTTATCCTGTCGATATCACGAAAGTAATCACAGTCAGCGTGGGTTTCACTCGCTTTTCATTATCCGCCTTATGACAAGCAGCCCGGCTGCATTCACGATGCCTACGAGCACAAGCGCCAGGGTCATGCTGCTCGCCGCGCGTTTTTGGCTCCCGCCGGGGGAGAGCGATAATGTGACGTCAGAGCTCAGTTCAAGAGCCCTTTCATAGTAATTATCCCGGCTTCTCGCCTTCAGTGTGTAATTGGCTGGCTCGAGCCCCAGGAACATGAATGACGAATCCCCTGACGCATTTGAGACAATTGAGCCGTTTTTCCAGAGTTCGACCTCATGCTCGAACGGGGCTGCTACCTGCAGGTTCACATAATCCTTGACAGGTAATGCGCTGCCCTCTGCATAGGGCAGGCTTGAAGGGATGTCCATCACTGAAAGGATGGTGGGTGCTGCGTCCTCCTGCAGGTAATAGCCTGACACATTCGTTCTCGCATTTGGTGATATGATCAGGAACGGGACATTTGTGCTCTCCCTTGCCTTCGCATAGTCATCGGATGCATGACCCCCTCGCCCGGAACCTGCTGTCTTGAAAGCCATACCGTGGTCTGCCGTGAGAATGAACGCGATTCCGTACTTTGAAGCCTCTGTATAAATCGCCTCTATACCCGGGTCAATGCCCTCTATCGCATTCACATAGCCATTCGCACCCAGGCTGTGACCTGCCGAATCCACGCCCCCAACATTAACCGTTAGCAGGTATCTCTCGCCCTTCCTTTTCTCCCCCATGTACCTCACAATCTCAGCCGCGGCATCAAGCCCCCACTGGTTGTAGGCTCTGTATCTGGCGAAACCGGTCTTGTTATAAAGATATCCCGCCATTTTCCTTTTCCACTCGAGCATGATGTCGTGCACATCCCTGAGAGACTTGTTATTGAGAGATGTTTCGAGTTCTGGTTCGCTTATCGAGTTCGACTTTGCGTAGAGTACAGCATCCTGGTCGTCGAGCATCTCTGAAAAATCTCCCCTCTGCATGATAGCAATCGCGATATATCCCCGGGCATGTGCCGAGTCGTATATCGAACCGCCTGCCCCCACAAGCTCAGCATCTGCATCCGGATTCCCCGTCATTATCACCGAATGCGCAGGGATGGTGCTCGGCACAGGGACTTTTAGCTCAGTGTACGCCCCGCGTGCTGCCAATCCTGTGAGATTCGGCAAAAGGGGTCTGTCTATCACGGCTCCATCAAGTGCGAGAGGGATGCGTCCCGGGGTCGTGTAGTACGAGCCCATGCCGTCGATGATAAGCAGCACGGCTCCATTTGGACTGTCCACCTTACGCACATCTATCTCCGTAATGCCTGAGGCAGCCTGGGTAAGCAGCAGAATACTGAGAAGGCTCACAAATGCGCGCATGTGCCGGAAGATGATCGACCGGAATAAAAAGTTTACTAAAAATAATCAGGATATCATCAGGAAATAATCCGGTAATGGGGGTCGAAACGCACCTTAATCTTCCTCCCCCAGATTGCCTATCCATTCAAGCAGCAAATCGCAGCTTTCTGGCATGCAATCAAGCGAGCAGCCCGTGCAGGGGGAGAAACGGCTGCCTGCAACAAGGCACTCGAACCTTGTAAGGTCCACATGCCTCTCCTTCCCTGCATACCGCAGGCGGAAAGTCAGTTTACCTTTATGGGATTCCCGCTCTTTTGTGATAAGTTTCCGCTCAAGCAGGGTTGACACGATGCGTGAGCATTTCCTGCTGTCCATGCCAAGGCTTTTCCAGAGCTCATTCTGCAGTATGCCGTCATCGCTGGATTTGATTGCAGCCAGGACAGATTCAACTTCACTGCCAAGCGCTTCTTCAGCTTTCTCCTCCTTTTCAACAAACTTCAGACGGAATGTTTTCTTGCCGTCCGAGACCTCTGGTTCCCTGGTGATAAGGCCCTGTTCCACGTNNCGTTCCAGAGCTCGTTCTGGAATATGCCTCCCTTTCTTGTTCGTATAAGCTCAAGCACGGATCCGTTTGCTGCGCCGGTTTTTGCCACCGGCTTGGACTCTTTCTCTTTCATGCGAAGGATGAACGTCTTCTTGCCTGAGGCTACTATCGGTTCTCTTGAAATCAGTCCGCGTGCGAGAAGCTGTGCCACGATGCGCGAGCATTTCCTGCTGTCCATACCGAGGTCTTTCCACAGCTCATTCTGCAGGATACCCTTGTCGCTTGACTGTATCCGCTTCAGAACCGCATCACTGCTCATATACGTCCCGGGTCACTCTAATGGGTTCAGCATTATTATATTGCTTCCGCGGAGCACAACAGAGC
>DUGO01000222.1:0-175 GCA_013331375.1 Candidatus Methanoperedentaceae archaeon
GGACCGAGCGTGGTCCTCACAGCGGCAGCGACTGCCTTTGCGGCTGTGATGTTTCTTGAATGCGCGTCTTTACCTCTTGTCCTCTCCGTACCTTCCCTTAAAATCAAAACAGGCACATTGCCTGACAGCCCTGCCATATGAATATCCTCCAGTAATGCTGAGTTCGATTTCGTAT
>DUGO01000222.1:193-5394 GCA_013331375.1 Candidatus Methanoperedentaceae archaeon
GGGTTCTGTTAAGATGTTGTGGGATGGATTCTGCTGTTAAGCATCGTGAGATGGTGAGATGGTATGGTTAAATACTATTGATGATTTATTAAAGGCTCATTGTAAAGGTGAGTGTCAATATGTTGTCTAAAGATAAAATATGTTATTGGTATTCCAAATATAATGAATCTCTGGGGAAAGATAATATTTTAGAATCCAGTATTTTAAGTTGCATAGATACTATTAAAACTCAAAGGGATTTTAAAGATTTGGTGTTAAATTCTGATTGCGGGATTCTTAAGTGGAAGTTGGCATTACGAACAAAAAATTACTACCATAGTCTTGACAATTCAGATAAATGGATAAACTTATTTAATATAACATGTAGGTCGATAAATACTCCAAAAGAGACAGTTAAAGAAATTCGAACTTTCGCTAAAACAAATATGTATTATAAAAGGAAAAACGAGGTTATCTTCAAAGGGGGTATTTCTTATCCAGTTGCTTCAACATTAGTATATTTTTTTAGTAAAGGGAATTGTCCTATAATTGATTGGAGAGCCGTCTGTGCTTTAAAAGAAAATGGATACGACAAACAACTGAAAAAGATAGATTTATACAAAAATAAAATGACGGGCGCATATCAAATTTTTTTGGAGGATGATGGGTGGGATGAATATTATGATTTATGCAAGAAAATAGTATTGGATTTGGAAATAAAATCTATTAATAAAGATACAGCATTGAGGGTTTTGGATAAAGCACTGTGGGCATATCCAGACATTGAAAAATAATTATTGAAGCCGCTATTTATTATGTGGCTCTGATTGACTTGCATTCTGTATGAGCGCAAGCCACTTGTTATCCCCCTCCATCTTTGGTTCTGTCAAGTCTTCGGTTGCTCTTATCATCTCAACATGCTGTCAATTCGGTTGCTGAATAGCACGATTATTCCTCTTTCATCTATTTTTTATTGCTTTTGTTTACAACGATTTAATTTTTTCTTCATATCGACTTTTATGACAATGCAATTTTCAAATAACAACCCTCTATCTTCGGTTAAACGAGACCTTAGCAATCCAGCACCCACTAATGAATATGGTTTATGTGCAGAAATCGATGATTCGATGTCATTGGAATTCTTGTACATTTCTTTAAACGTATTTACTGCTAGTTTTGCGTCATCACAATGCGAATTTCCTTTAGATGCGGATGTCACAAAAGCTTCCCATATAAAAAAATTAGATTTGTCTAATAAAAAATCTTTCCATTTGAACGTAGGCTTAACATCAACATTGGATTCACGTATCCTTTCAAAAATCCACACACATTCTGCCAAGCCTATTGTTAATACATTACTACCAGCACCAGCGGACCAAGGTCGATTTTTTTCTCCTTTTCTTGCCTTTGTTAAATCTTCTGGCTTATCGCTAATTGGCACAAATAATGGGCATTCAAATCCTAAAGCAACTTTTTTTTCTTTTTTAAAGTCATCTACAATACTTTCGGTAAACTTTGCTATATTAGTCCCACAAACTGGATTATCTTGACCAATTTCTGCTCTACTCCATCCAAAAGATTTTCTTTTGATGGAACCTATATCCGCTGCACAAACAACTATATTGTTCATATCAGTTTTGATAATCTTATGATATATTAAGCCACTCCATTCTAATATAATCTCCAATAAATCCTTTCTTTCTTTTTACCTTTTTTGGCACTCTCTGGTAAGTCCTTGCTTATTTTTCTTTGTTTTCTCTGGCAGGATTTCTTCTATCCCCTCTTTACTATTCAGCACTGGTGAGGGAGCTCAGGTGAGGCGCCGAATCCTGTTAATCCAGTCCGAACATCTTATTTTATTAGAGGATAACAGGATGCAATATTTAGGTTCCAGTCGATAATACCCTTACTTTCCTTTTTACCTCGACTTTTTGTTCTCCAAAATTTATCAACAATCCAACATCTTTGCCCGTCGCAACAAGATAATTTACTAGTTGAACTTCATGCGCCTTTGCTATGGTTTTTACGGATTTGAGCTCAAGAATAATGGTATTTTCAATAAATATATCAGCGATGAATTGACCAACGACTTCCCCATCATAGTGAACAGTAATAGGTTTTTGATATTCTGATTTAAGACCTGCTTTTCTCAATTCGATAAGCATACATTTTTCATACACTGATTCCAAGAAACCGTAACCCATCGTATTATATACCTGGTACGAGCACCCGATAATCTTTTCAGTAAGATGTTCAAATTCCATGTTTTGACCTTACCTTTATTCATTGCATCCAGTCTTATACTGAATTATTTGACAGGATAACAGGATTAACGGGATTCGATATAAATGATGTATCCTGTCAATCCTGTTAATCCCGTCTGAAACATTTTATAAATAGCTTAAAACACTCATTAACATAGCGAGGCGCCACGAGCCTATTTCTGTATCACTATCGCCCAGTCGGTGCTGTTTATCTGCTTCACGTTCAGCACCTTATGCCCGTCAGCCTCCATGCCGCGGGGCACCTCGGTCACTGCCATCGGGTCGTCAACTATCACCCTCATGACCTTCCCGGGCTCAAGGTTATGCAGCGCCTGCTTGGCATATACGAAGTTGAACGGGCACTTGTTCCCCTTGAGATTGACCTCAGTGTCTATCTTTATCTGGGTAAGGAACGTGCCGTTGATGTACGCCCTCGTCCTCTCATCCTTCGGATTCTCAAGCACCTCTGAAGCTTCACCGTGCTCAACCACCTCGCCGAGGTAAAAGTGGACGACGTAATCCGCAAGCCGCATCGCCTGGTGGATGTTGTGCGTGACTATCACTATAGTGTACCTTTCACTGAGCTTGAGAAGCTGCTGCTCGATGTGCTGTGAAGACAGGGGGTCAAGCGCAGACGTGGGCTCATCGCACAGGATTATCTCAGGCTCGACAGCAAGCCCTCTTGCAAGGCACAGCCTCTGCTGCTGCCCTATGGACAGTTTCGCAGCCGGGGAGCGCAGCCTGTCCTTCACCTCGTCCCATAGCCCGGCAATCTTAAGATAATGCTCTACCTTTTCGTTAAGCGCTTTCCTGTCCCTGGTGCCGTGAATCCGCAGCCCGTAAGCCACGTTGTCATAAATCGACATCGGGAGAGGATTCGGTCTCTGCGGCAGCAGCCCCATCTTGCGCCGTACCTCAGTGATTTCAATCCCGCGGTCAAGTACATCCGTGCCGTCAACCAGGATTTTGCCTGAGACCCTGACGCCCTCGGTCAGGTCGATCAGCCTGTTCAGGCACTTGAGGAACGTGCTCTTGCCGCAGCCTGAGGGTCCGATGATGGCTGTAATCTGCTTTTCCGGGATTTCGACTGAGATATTCCGGAGCGCCTGGTGCTCACCGTAGAACGCGTTCAGGTTCTGGACATTGATATGGGTCTTCATAACATCACCGGATAATATTCCTCATGAACTTTTTTGACATGGCACGTGAGAGCATGCTCAGCGCAAGCACTATCACGAGAAGTATCAGCGCGCTCGCATAGGCTCTCTGCTGCACCTCGGGGAACGGCGTGCCGAGCTGGAAAAACACCGCAAGCGGCAGCGAAGCCGCGGGGTCGAACAGCGAGGAAGGGATGCGGTCTGTGTAGCCCGTGGTGAGAAGAATTGACGCAGCATCTCCTATGCCTCTACCGAACGCGAGCAGGGCTGCAGTGACAATTCCGGGGAGCGCCTGCCTCACCACAACCCCTGCCGTGGTCTCCAATCGCGTCGCTCCGAGCGTGTATGACGCCTCCTTCAGCTCCACTGAGACCAGCTTTATCACCTCATCCATTGTGCGGATCATGATGGGCATCTGCAAGAGCGCCAGGACTATGATGCCTCCCAGGAGAGAAGCCCTCATGCCGAGATACAGCATGACAGTGAAGCCGAATGCGCCGTACACGATTGACGGTGTGCCCCAGAGTACGTCGAGCGAAAGCCGGACGTAGTAGGCTGCTTTCGACTTTCCGATGTATTCCCTCTGCAGCGCCAGCGCGGCAGGCAGGCTTACCAGTAACGCAAGCAGCATACTGCCGGCTGCAAGGTACAGCGAGCCCACTATCGCATTCAGTATGCCGCCCTCTTTCCCGAGATAATATCCCCCTTTTGGCGTCTGCGTTATCATGGATATCGAAAGCGCGGATACCCCGTTCATGACCACAACCGCTATCACGGCAAAGAGACTGCCCACAACTATGAGCAGTGAAGCTATCATCAGCACCCTGAACAGCTTTTCCTCGGTATGCCTATCCATGAGCCATCCTCCTCTCGATGTTTATCAGGATAAGCCTCGCTGCGACCGTGAAGCACAGGATGACGAGCATCAGTATCAGGGCTGCGAGCAGCAGGGCAGAATCGTATAATGGGATTGACATCATTTCCCCGTAGTTGTTGGCTATCAGTGCAGGCAGCGGATATGCAGGGTCGAATATGGATTTGGGGACTATTGGCACATTCCCGACCACCATGAGGACAGCCATCGTCTCTCCGAATGCGCGCGAGAAACCCAGGATTATCGCAGCCGCAATCCCGGGCTGCGCCGCCCTTATGACAGCATGCTTTATGGTCTGCCACCGGGTAGCGCCAAGTGACAGCGATGCCTCCCTGACATCAAAGGGCACAGCCCGCAGCACCTCATGGGATACAGAGATGATTATCGGGAACACCATAATCGCAAGCACGATGCCACCTGCAAGAAGACTGTACCCTGTGGAATAACTGTCTACACTTAAAAACGGTATCCCGAGTTTTCCGATTACAGGCGCAATACCTGCTATCAGAGGAACAACCGCAAGCACACCCCACACCCCGTACACTACTGGCGGTATCCCTGCAAGTAAGTCTATCACCGGCAGAACCTTTGTCCTTACGTTCTCATGTGCATACTCCGCGAGGTAAATCGCACTCAGTATGCTAAATGGTACAGCAAATACCATGGCAAGAATTGTAACATAGAGCGTGCCCAGAATGAACGGGTAGAAGCCGAACTCGCCCTGAAATGGAAGCCATGTGCTCTCGAGCAGAAGGTCGCTCAATGACTTAGCATCAAGCATCGGTTTTGAGCGAAGGTAAAGGACAATTGCTATTATAAATACAAGTATGCTTGAGAAGAGAGCAGCACCTACCATTAGCCTGCCAGCAATCTTTTCCTTAAGCTTTCTGAGTTTCATTTAAATTCTCACAGGGAAAAGTATCCCGA
>DUGO01000015.1 GCA_013331375.1 Candidatus Methanoperedentaceae archaeon
GTTATGAAAATCTTTCTTGCAAGCCGCGTGACTTCGATTTCAGTATCCGCGGTTGCATGCCTCGGTATATTGATATTGAGCAAATCCACGCCGTCGGGAAGCCCTTTCTTGATAACGTTTTTAGCAATCCTGTTCACGAGCTTAATCCCCACATCAAAATCGTACTTATATGCGCGGTGGTCGTCGAACTTGTCGCCTTCGTCCAGAACCTGTATCGAGGCGGCGAGCGCGGGAATGCCGTAGCTTGCAGCCTCAAGCGCCGCGCCGATAGTGCCGCTTGTTGTCACCGTATCCGTGCTGATGTTCTCGCCCACGTTGAAACCAGACACAACAATCGAAGGGAGGTGCTTCAGGATTGAAAAGATCCCGATGATGACAGAATCAGTCGGAGTCCCGCCAACGGCGTACGCTGGATACATGCCGTCTATGTTCACCTTTGACACCCGTATGGGCTCGAAAATCGAGATTGACCTGCCTACACCGCTTTTCTGCATCTGCGGAGCCGCAACCGTCACGTCCCCGAGCTCCTTTACAGCCTGGTAGGATGCCCTCAGACCGGCAGCGTACACCCCGTCATCGTTGGTCAGCAGGATATCTGGCATCCATCTGAGAATAAGCTTCAATATGAATAAGTGTTTTGTTCACGTCATGAAGGTTTTCGTTGCTGAGTACGCCGTGGGTGCGGGCGCAGGCGGAACGATACTGAAGGAGGGGCGCGCGATGCTGGGCACGCTTGTCAGGAGCTTTACGGCGAGCGCGCATGACGTGCTGTACCCGTCACGTGAGGTTGTGCTGGAATACGGGACGCTGCGCAGGTGTGATGATTTCGGGCAGGCGATCTCTGACCTCGCGGATGAGTGCGATGCGGGTCTTGTGATAGCGCCGGATGAGCTTCTTGGCGGTTATATCAAATTGATTGAGAAAAGCGTATGCAGGAACCTGGGCTGCTCTTCAGGGTCCGCAAGCCTCTGCGCAGATAAGCTCCTGACAACGAGGGCACTCGCAGAGCACGGTGTCCCAGTGCCCCGGACAGCAGGGTTCGGGGAAACTCTCGAATGCGGGCTGTACGTGATAAAACCCAGGTTCGGGTGCGCATCAGAAGGCATACGAGTGACCGGAGAAATGAATCCGGGCGAGGGCGAAATAGCCACGGAATTCATTGACGGCGAGCACTTAAGCGCGAGCCTTATACTGGGTAAAAGCCCGCTTCCCCTGACCGTGAACCGCCAGTTGATTCATGTCAATAACACCATCTCATACGAAGGCGGGGATGTACCCTACCGCACCAGGCGGTGGGATGAGGTAATGGGCGTGGCAATAAGGACAGCGAAAATACTCGGATGCAGCGGATACGTGGGCGTGGACATGGTGCTTGCAGACAAGCCTTACGTGGTGGATGTGAACCCTCGACCCACAACGAGCATCGTGGGAATCGAGCACGTAATCGACAGGCGGCTCGGTGACCTGCTCATCAGGGCGCAGTTCGGCGGGCTGCCAGGGGCAGTTAATATACGGGGCTCGTTCAGGTTCACTAAAGAGACACTCACAGGGGAGAAGCTGGCTGGACTGTGAATGTATAGAGGCGGTCAGTTGAAGCTGCAGATTGAGGATGCCGGAAGGGCTCAGGCATCTCAACTTTTGACAAACTATATATTCTTTTACGATAATTAGTGATGCGTCTGTTGTATTGTAACAGATTTTAAAACGTGGAGGTAACTATGGAAAGATTAATCGAGTGGAAATTGATAAATGGAGGGTGGCCAGGACCCTGGGTTGTATTCGAAGACCGCGTGGGAAGGTTCATAGAGGCGAACAAGCTCAAGCCGCTTGCCAAGGAATCACTTCAGATAAGAACTCTGGAGGCGGAAGGTAAAGAGCCTGAAGCAAGCTCGCAGATAAATCCGATATTCCGGTGGGATATACGAGGCGGGATGAGGTCCCCGCATTTGCATTACAGGGGGAGAATTTATCTTCTGGACTCAAAGCAGTGGACAAAGTTCTCAGGGGAACTCCTGAAGGATTTCAGCAAAAAACTGGCAGAGGCAGGCTCAGTGAGTTACGAGAACGTTGTGGAACTGTCAAATACAATGGGTGCGATTGTTTGACCACAAGAGCATAAGATATGCTCATTTTTCATTTTTGAAATGAAATACACACTGGCAATTACCCGTAAGTGTGACCTCGCATGTGGTTATTGCTATATCGGAAAGCATGATGCAGTGATGCCGGTTTCAACAGTTAAACAAATCGTGGATTTTATTTTTAAATATACCCCGGACAATGAGAAAATAGACATAGGATTTTTCGGGGGTGAGCCGCTTCTGGAATTTGACCTGCTGGCTGAGATTACTGATATGATACAAAGCCACAGGTCGTTTGATGTGCACCGTACAGTGCTTTCAGTGGCGACCAACGGCACGATTTTTTCAGACACCATAGCGGATTTCCTTAAAGAACATGATATAGTCGCGTGCATAAGCTGCGACGGTCCGCCCTTTATACACGATGCATCCAGGCGGTTTAAGGATGGAAGCGGGAGTTCGCATATCGTTGAGCGAAACATAAAAAGGTACCTGAAGATGTTTCCGCTGCTTCCGGTTAATGCCGTGTATTCGCCTGAAAATTACCAGTATCTGCCGGACGTTGTTGATTATTTGTCCGCTCTTGGTGTCAGGAACATCTACCTGAATCCGAATATCTCTGCACGATGGCCTGAAGAGAGCGCAGGCGAGTTATTATCTGCAGTTTACGGCGCTATCGGCAGCAAATATATGGAGTTTTACAGGCATGGGACGCCAAGGTTCATCAACCTGATTGACAACAAGATTGCAGTGATACTGCGCGGCGGATATAATCCGCTTGAAAAGTGCAGGATGGGGCACGGCGAGTTTGCTTTTGCGCCGTCCGGCAATATTTACCCGTGCGAGAGGCTTATCGGGAAGGATGACGGCAGTGTGCACTGTCTCGGCAACATAAACGAGGGCTATATTCCAGGGAAAAGATGCGGCTCTCCCTCGGCTGTAAATCGGGAGTGTGGCACATGCGGGGTGAAGGATTACTGCATGAACTGGTGCGGATGTACCAATTATTTTTCTACCGGAAGGTATGATGCAGTGGGACCGTTCATGTGCGCCTCGGAAAAAGCCGCAATAAATGCGGCATTTCATGTACTCCGTGAAATGAGAGACAACCTGCAGGACTTTTCAGACCACATTGCAGGGTCGCCTTTGATGAACGTGATAGGAGAGGTCATGGGCGCCTCAAATGAGAGCTCATAACTGAAATCTGTCATAACCACCGTAAGTTCCACGACTCTGTACGCGCCATGTATCCAGTGATATTCCGGCAAAGCTTATATATCGCCAGAATAGAATACATTATGGAGGATGCGTTCTCATGGCAAAGAAAGAAGCAAAGAAGCCAAAAGAGAAATCGTCAGAGCCTAAGAAAAAGAGATGCTAGCTCCTGTTCCGGCAGCCAGCATACCTGCGCAAGTGATGGGATTGGTACATGTCATCCCGGGATATCGATGATACCGGCATACACGAGTACATTCAAATACATGCAGGGAGACCTTTGATACCAGATGATCACAGGCACGGCAGACCCCAACGTGCAGCGCAAGCTGCATGAGATACTCAGGGTGATAAGCGAGAGCAAGGAAGCCATAGGCGCGAGGGTCATAGCAGACCGGCTGAACGAGCGGGGATACAGGATAGGTGAGCGCGGGGTGCGGTATCACCTGCGCATCCTGGATGAGCGCGGTCTGACAGAACGGATGGGCTACGAGGGAAGGAGGCTCACTGAAACCGGGATGCGGGAGCTTGGCAACGCGCTTGTGACAGACAGGCTGGGTTTTGTGAGCACGCATATAGAAAAGCTGATCTATGAAACGACATTTGACCTGGCTTCAATGCGCGGGACCGTGGTTGTAAACCTGTCAACAGTGGACAAGAGCGACCTTGACAGGGCGGTCGAGGTCATGCGGCGCATTGCGCATAGCGATTTTTGCGAGAGCCCGTACCTGCGGTTCATTGAGGAAGGGTCGGAAGAGGTAAGCGTCCCGCCCGGGAAGATAAGCATAGCTACCATCTGCAGCATCACCCTTGACGGGATACTGCTCAAATCCGGGATACCCGTACTTGCAAAGTACGGCGGTTTGATACAGATGTCGGGCGGAGAGCCTGTCAGGTTCACAGACCTGATAGCGTACAGCGGGACCTCGATAGACCCCATGAAGATATTCCTGTCGAGGAAGATGACATCAATACTGGATGTTGTGGAGAGCGGCTCAGGAAGAGTGCTCGGCAATGTCCGTGAAATCCCTTCACAGGCTATCGAAGATACCGGGGCTGTACTTAAAAGCGCACAGAAGGCAGGTCTCGGTCTTGTATCGAAGATTGGTGAGCCGGGAGAGCCTGTGCTGGGCGCGCCCGTTAGCGCAGGGAAAGTCGGGATTGCGATATACGCGGGCATAAACATGATGGCCGCAGTCGAGGAATCGGGCATTGATGTAAAGAACGCACCGGTCTCAATGACATTGCAGTTCAAAGACATGAAGAAGCTATGAAAATCCCTTACGGCAAAAGCTCACTTGAATTCAGCATCGATGGAGCCGAAGTCGTGCACCCTCACGACCACCTGTCATCAGGGAAAGACGAAATACGTGAAGCCCTGTCTGCTCCTATCAGCAGTGAGCCGCTGTTCCGGATAGCAAAGCCCGGAAACAAAGTATCTATTATCGTGAGCGATGCGACTCGGGCGTCCCCGACCCAGGCGATGCTGCGACCACTGACAGAGGAGCTGAAAAAAGGCGGGGTAGCACTTCATGACATAACGATTGTTTTCGGGCTCGGACTGCACAGGAGGCAGACTGAGGATGAGAAGCGGGCGATACTCGGTGAATTCTACGCCATGCAGCATGTCGAGCATAACCTTGCAGACTGCGTGCATGTTGGTACAACGTCAAGGGGTACGCCTGTCGAGGTATTCAGGCGCGTGGCGGACTCCGATGTCGTAGTATGCACGGGTGACATCGAGTTCCACTATTATGCAGGCTACACAGGCGGTGCCAAGGCGCTGCTGCCCGGCGTGTGCTCAAAGAAGACCATCGACATGAACCACAGCCTCATGCTCGACCCGAACTCGACCATAGGCAGGCTCGACGGACCTGTGAGAAAAGACATTGATGAGGCGGGAAGCATCTTCGGCATTGATTTCATATTGAACACAGTCATAAACAGCGGGGGTGAGGTCGTGGGTGCGGTCGCGGGCAATCCTGTGGAAGCGCACAGGGCAGGTGCAAAAATAGTTGACCATATGTACAGGGTCTCGATAGAAGAGCCCGCTGACGTGGCTGTTGTCTCGCCTGGAGGCTATCCCAAGGACATAGACATATACCAGTCGCACAAGGCAATTGAGAACGTGCGGCTTGCAGTGAAAGACGGCGGCGCCATAATCCTTGCAGCCGAATGTAAGGAAGGCTACGGGAACAGGGTCTTCGCGAGCTGGCTTGACCAGTGCACCACTCGGGAGGCAGCCGTAGAGAAGTTCAGGTCGGGATTTGAGATGGGGGGACATAAAGCCGCACTGCTCGCAGGTCTTGCAAAGAAGTTCGAGATGTATCTTGTATCGTCACTGCCTGAAGATATGGTCAGGAGGGCGTACCTGCGACCTGCAAAGAGCATCCAGCAGGCTCTGGACGAGATAAAAGGCAGGAAAAGCAACGCGCGAGTCGTCATTGTGCCGAATGCAAGCTATACGCTGGTGGATGCCGGGAAGAGATAGGTAACCAATGAACGCTACCGCGCGACCTGAGTGCAGCTATATAACCTGGGACGGAGTTTATGCGCTTGCATCGAGCCTTGCAAAAAAGATAAGGCTTTCGGGCTACAATCCCGACATGATAGTCGCAATCGCACGCGGCGGGGTTGTTCCTGCGAGGATACTGTGCGACCTGTTCCTCATCAAAGACCTTGCCGTGCTGAAAGTGGAGCACTGGGGCATCGCAGCGCGAAAGGATAAAAAGGCAAGGCTTCGGTGGAAGCTGCCGGTCAATGTCGGGGGAAAGAAGGTACTGGTCGTGGATGACGTGGCTGACACGGGCGACTCGCTCATCCTGACCTGTGAGCATATAAAGGATAAGAACCCGGCAGACCTGAAGACAGCGGTGCTGCACTACAAGAAATGCTCTGCCTTCGAACCTGATTTCTGGGCTGAGATGCAGGAGGCATGGAAATGGATTATATACCCGTGGGAGCTCTTTGAGGACATCGCCGACTTCGCGCTCGGATTTCTGAAGGAGAAGCCCATGACGCGGGAAGAGCTTGTGGACGGGCTCTCCCGGATGCTGCACATCACGGTCGGGGACGATGATGTGAATGAGGTGCTGAGGCTCCTCGCATCCAGGGGCAAGATCGGGCGCGTGAGGCTGAAAGGCAGGACGTACTGGAGAGCCTTATGAATGTGCGCGCGCATGTGCTGGTCTCAGGCAGGGTGCAGGGTGTGTCCTACAGGTCATCGACCGTGGATGAAGCCAGGCGGCTCGGGATAAGGGGATGGGTGAGGAATCTTCCCGACGGCAGGGTCGAGGCTGTGTTCGAGGGGGATAAAGATGCCGTGGAAGAACTGGTTGGCTGGTGCAGGACAGGACCGCCCCACGCCAGAGTGGCAGGCGTGGATGTGGAGTGGGATGAGGACAGGGATGAGTTCAGAGGGTTTGCGGTACGCAGGTGAATTTGTAGGTTTCTTGACCCCCTCATATTGCATCTCCGATAGAAAGCATGATAACCGTTCACACTGTAAGGCATTATCATGCTCCCTGAGATGGAAAAATATGACGTCGTGGTGGTGGGCGCAGGTCCAGCAGGCTGCACTGCGGCATACTATGCAGCCTCAGGCGGGGCAAGCGTGCTGCTGATAGATAAAAAGAAGGACATAGGCACACCAGTGCAGTGCGGCGGATTCCTCCCGTGCTACGATGAGCTTGGCGAGCTCCTGCCCGATGCAGAGCTGCCCGCCACGCTGCGGTATCCCCGTAGCTGCACATACACGTCAACAAAGGTCCAGAGATTCATATCACCTTCGCTTGAGCCAAAGGAATTCATGGTCGATGCAGACGTGCTCGACAGGAAGCAGTTCGACAAATACCTGGCAAGGGAGGCTGCGCGGAAGGGGGCTCAACTGCTCGTTGGCACGCGGGTGACGGCTGTGAGAGGTAGCGAGCTTGCGCTTCACGGTATGGGCGGCGAGGGCACTGTGAGGGCATCGGTCATCATCGGTGCAGACGGACCGTACTCGCTTGTTGCCAGGTCAGCAGGCTTGACAGGCGCGCCAGACCCTATGGGAATGGCAGTGGCGCTTGAATACGAGTTCACTGGCGTGGATGTGGACAGGGATGCGGTCGAGATGTATTTCGGCAGGGATTACGTGCCCGGAGGTTACGGCTGGATAATCCCGGAAGGCAACGATACTGCGAACGTGGGGATAGGAATACGAAAACCATTGTGCGAGGAGGGTGTGACTGTACAGGACTACCTCCAAAGGTTCGTGCGCGAGCATCCGGGCGCCAGCAAAAAGCTGGAAGGCGGGGAAATCACTGCGATAATCAGCGGTACTGTGCCGGTCGGGGGCGCACCTGAGCGGACAGCAGCAGGTAATGTGCTAATCGCAGGCGATGCAGCCTCTCACCTCATAGCTACCAACGGCGGCGGCATACCCACAGCCATGGTCGCGGGTAAGATAGCAGGCGAGACTGCGGCAGACCACATCAATGGCAAATGCGAGCTTGCGGCATACGATAAGCGCTGGCGCTCTCAGATGGGGCTTGAGATATCCACATCCGTATATGTCAGGAAGCTGATGGACGGGCTCATGCGCTCCGACTCGCTGATGTCAACCGCGATGAAGCTCATCACGCCTCCGCAGATGAAATCTCTGCAGAGAGGCAGGCTGCCCNNCATTTAAGTATATACAAATCATAGTACAATTTTTCTGAGCACTAAATATATATAACCGGGCAGCGCATCTCATATTGTATGGATACGATTGCATACGAGGCGCACGGCAATCTCTACCTGAACATCACGAACAGGTGCTCAGCCAACTGCATCTTTTGCATCAAGAACTACTCGGACGGAGTGTACGGTTACAACCTGAAGCTGAAGAAGGAGCCTGATGTGGGAGAAGTAATAGGTGAGCTTGGGAAGCGCAGACTCCCGGATTACACAGAGGTCGTGTTCACGGGACTTGGCGAGCCCACGGTGCGGTTTGACGAGCTCCTGGAGATAACGCGATGGCTCAAGTCCAGGGGGTCTGCTGTGAGGCTGGATACCATCGGTCATGCAAAGCTGCTGTATCCTGGCAGGGCACCTGCAAGGGAGCTTTCAGCCGCAGGCATGGACGTGGTATCTGTGAGCCTGAACGCGCATGATGAGACCACATACAACCAGCTGTGCAGGCCAAAATTCCGCAATTCATATAATTCAATGCTCGGTTTCGCAGGGGATGTAGTAACAGAGGGCATGAAGCTGCGGCTCACGGTGGTTGACCTGCCTGCAGTGGACATCGGGAAATGCCGCGAAATCGCCCGGGGCTTGCGCGGCGAGTTCAAAGTGCGAAGCTACGCTACTGCAAGCCCCTGAGCTGCATCACCCTTTTGCGAAGCCCGTCCGGCGGGTACATTTCAGCAGTAAGCACCGTCCGGTCGACCTCCTCGCCGCATTCCCTTCGCATATAAACTGAGCTGCCAAGAAGCGTAAGCTCGGGGAATACCTTTTTCAGCTCATCGCCGGGCTCGGAAAAGCTCAGTTTCGATAGCTCGAACATGTCCCTGAGCTGCAGCTTCATAGGCTTGTTGCATCTCACCCTGCATGCAGGCGGCGGTTCCTTATAGAACCTGGCTGTGTGGCATGAGCGCGCATACGCCACCAGCGCGTAGTCTGCATGAGCCCGTATGGGGCAGCCGAGCTTTTTCGCCGCCTTCACCGTTCCAGGCAACAGGTCGGTCTCAATCTCGCGGATGCCCAGCCCGCGCATGAGCGAATACGTGCGGCTGTAGTTGAAATTCGTCTGGAGATACGCATCTTTCACTTGCGCTGCCTCGCCGCGCAGTATGTGTTCGACCCAGGGGCATGCCTCAGAGGTATGCACAAGACCCCTTCCAGCCACGAGCGTATTGAACTTTGATGCGAGACCTTCCCTGCTCATTGCGTACAGGACGCCGGCGTCATTCACCACGACATCGATATCATCAGGCGCAGACCGCAGGTAATCCATCATCTTCCCGAAGTGCCTCTGCGGTGTGAGCGGCGTGACGAGCGTGACCCCGGCTGCGCAAGCCCTGGCTTTCTCGATATCAGACTGCCCCGGCAGCCTGTGGAAGCATCCCTCGCTGCCGATGCCTACGGCTGCGCCGAACTCGTCCGCTATCTTTACGACATTCCCGAGCACTGAGTAATCCGAAGTCCGTATTTCTATCATATGTACGAGTCCAGGATTGGCGAGCTCATATATTTGCAGCGGCGCTGCTCGCACAGCATCTGCCAGAAGGGTATCTTTTCAAGCACGTTCGCCCGTAGCTCAGCAGGTCCGGCTCCACTGCGGGCGAGGTCAATGCTCTCCCTGTAGATGGAGACAACCTGCCGTATCATCATGGGATTCATGCACCTGCCGACTATCTTCAGGCTTACCACACCGGCTTCCATGAGTGCCGGGATACTGCATATCGAGCAGTCCGTGCCTGCATCGAGTATGTTGTGCAGCCTGTCGTCTGCGCTTACTCTGTAATTTCCCCTGCAGGGGAGACCGAAGTTGATGCTCTCGCCAGCGTTATGGATGAGATGGCATGTGCCATTGATATTTGAGCACCCGAACTGCCCGAAGACCTCAAGCCCGATGATGCCTGAAAGCTCCCTGACCTCATCAAGAGCGACCTTGAACTCAAGCACCACACGTGAAGCGCCAAGCTCCCTGAGCATTTCGACCTGCCCCCGGTTGAGCGTGTTCAGCAGTACGCTTGCGTGCACCGGAATATCGGGAAATCGCTCCCTTACGAGCGAGAGCGCGCCGAACTCGCCCACTATCAGGGCGTCAACGCCTGCATCGATGCCTTTCCTGACGTGCCCGGTGTACATCTCCTCAAGCCCGTCTCCCAGGAATGGCGTATTCACGGTATAGAACACGTCCACATCCCGCTCATGGGCGAACCCGACTATTTCGGCAAGTTCTTCCTCGCTTTTCACGTTGCAGCCCCTGCCGCGACCCGAGAGATTGATGTTCACAAGCGACGGGGTCTCAAGACCAAGGTATATCTCTTCAGCACCTGCCTCTATCACGTTTCGCGCGGTCTCCATGGATTCGGCAGGTGCAAGGAGTTTCATCGTCATAATGAGCCGAGCGCGCCTGCCACAAGCGGCGCAACGCTCACACAGCCTGAGCCGCGGTCGAGCGTGTCCGTGGCGATAATGTCCCTGATGCCTGCGCTGAAAAGCCGTAGGACGGCGCTGTTTGCGAGCACTGCATGGACTGCGGCTACGTACACGTCCAGTGCGCCCTGCTGTTTCAGGAGTGCAGCAGCCTCTGCGACCGTGCCGCCTGTTGAGATGATATCATCGATTATGACCACGTCCCTGTCCCGCACTTCAAGCTCCCTGGGATGGACCGTGACCTCATCCCCGCTGTGCCGTGTCTTTTCAAGGTAATCAAAATCAATGCCAAGGTCGCATGCCGCGCTCTTTGCGAGGTACAGCGCNNTGTCGGAAAGCTCAAGGGACGCTATATATCTTCCTAAGAGAGGGGCTGCATCGAGATTTGAAGCCTTTGCGCCGAAGTGCTGCATCGAGCCCTCATCGTGGATATTGATTGTGACTACGCTGTCTACCGATACCGATATCGCGCGCGCCATCGCACGGATGCTTACAGGCTCGCCGCTCTTGAACTGCTTATCCTGCCTGGCATAACCCATGTACGGGATGACAACGTTCACCTCCTCCGCGCCGCTGCATGCGTCTATGAGCTGGAGGAGTGCAACGAAATCCTGGTCAGTCGGGGTGCTCTGGACAATCGCCACTCTGCCATCGATATCATCCAGTATCCGCGTGTATGCCTCCCCGTCCGGGAACCGCCGGAACTCAACAAGAGATGGCGCAATACTCATCTCGCGCGCTATCCTGCATGCGAGAAGCTGCGAGGCAGGACCTGCTATGACCTTCATGCTGCGCCCCTCCCGTTTCGAAGCGAGCATCCAGCGCCCTGACCTATGCCCTCATCCACCCGGACATGCACGCACCTGATGTTATCCGCCGCTATGGCTTCCATGAGCCTGCCAGCAAAATAGGAGCACAGGTCTTCCGCGCTCACGGATGCGACCGGCAGGAAGGCGATATCCTCTTCTGGCAGCACGTATCTTTTTTTGCCTACGAGTATCTCGACGCTCCCGCCCTTACGAGCTATGTGCAGTCTGGTATCGTTTTCAGCTATGATTACCCTGTGGTCGAGCTCCTCGCAGATGCCCATAACCGCACCCTTTACCTTCTCAAAATCAAGGATGAACTCCCCGTTCTGTTCCCCCTCTATGCGAACGCTGACCGCATACGTGTGACCGTGAAGCCTGCCGCATTTAGGGTGACCGGGAATGAAGTGGCAGGCTGAGAACCGAAGCTTTGCCTGCCAGCCATCAAGCTCTATGAACATAGCGGTTTTTTGGGCGCAGGACTTGATAATCTTTGTGGAGAGCGCGATGCCAGTGACCTGCACTTTGCGTGCCAGCTACTTTACAATAGCTTTATCCGAGCGTTTTATCTTGCGGCGCTTGACACCTGAAGAAGTGTATCTCTGCGCAGGGCCGGGTTTCTTATGAGTGAGCTCGCTTTCCGGGACTATCCTTGCCTGTCCCTTTCTGCCTTTTACGCGGCCCCATTTAATGCTGCCTGTCTTGCCCATGTTTGTCCTCCATTGCAAACGCTCCCTCATGTCTCACAGGTTGATAAAACTTTTCCTCAGGGCGGGATGGACTCATATTACAGGGTTCGGTTCAAAGGCAGCGAAAGATTTATCACTTCGTTGGTAAATATTTGCTTAGACCCTTGGGATGATTTGAGCAGTATGAATACAATAAAAACTTTCCTAATTCTAATTTTGTTGGTTGCCTTGGTACCTCCTGCCGATGCGCAAGACATCGATATTGGAATTTACCCGAGTTTAACGACTGCAGGAGCCCTGTCCAGCTACACTGCGGTACTTAAAGGAATCAATACGCCAGATATATATTTCCTGAACGTCTCCATCCCTGCTGGTTACAGCTATACAACCCTCCCAGCCAATACCATAATAGGTACCTATACGTGGTACAACGTGCAAACTAATACAGCNNATCCGGTACCGTGGACTTTGTGGATGTGTACTACTTCTGGAATAATGCAACAGAATCTGGAAATAAACCCGACCAGAGCATTTCCAGCATGACCATCGGCGGTACTACGCTAGGGATAACGAAGCCAACGGATAGTACGACAGGATGGATGAACATTTCACTTGGCGGAACACTCGGTCCGATCAAGAACAGCACATACGAGAACGTGACGATAAGGATTTATTTCCTCAGGAATCCCGAAAGTGCCGGAACAAAAACCTGGACCATCATTGCGTCTGACGGCATGGGAACTACATACACTGACTCCACCAGCATAACCATAACCGCGGCGCCGACACCCGCACCGACCCAGTCGGACGGCGATGGCGGCGGTGGAGATGGCGGCAGTAGCGGGACTGACGAGCCGTATGAGAACATATTCCGGCGCCCAGTCACTTACATTACAGCGAATTCGGGTTCGCACGTGGATGTGAACATAACCAAAGACGAAACCATTGTCGTCAGGGTGTTTTTCGATTCCTTGGGCACTGGCGGCGACATTCCAGTAATCGTCGAAGAGCTCGTGGGCACGTCAAAGCTCGTGAGCGGACCCGCCCCCGGTGACGTGTACAGGAACTTCAACCTCTATGTCTTGATGCCGCGCCGCGAGCTTGATATCAAGGACCCGGGAGTCGTGCTCAGGATTAAAAACTCATGGATAAGAGAAAAGGGTTTTGCCAACAATGAGATCGTTCTATACAGGTTCAAGAGTGATACCTCATGGAAAGCGATAGCCCTGACCGCGATCGGCTCCGACACCAACTACACGTATTTCCAGGGTTCATTGCCCGGCTTTGGCTCATTTGCAGCATCAGGCATAAGAGCGCAGGCGACGCCCACACCGACCCAGACTGCAGAATTGACCCCAACGATACCCGGGCCAACTCCAACAACGACCGGAGCCGTCCCAACACCCACGCCCACACCGCCGTCATTCGAGGCGCTGATAAGCTCCACGTTAGGTATCCCGGTTTGGTTGTTACTGCTGCTGGCTGCGGCTTTGCTCATCATAATCCTGGTTGTCACAAGGGATTATCTCAAAAAGAAGTAACCCATGCGGGAAAATATTTTTCTACCCTATGTGACTATTATGTCACATGAGTGACCCCTTATATCTTGACAGATACCTTGCAGTGGCGGGCGACAGGCTCCCTGCGCAATTCAGGATTGCATCAGGTATCGGGGTTGACTTTGACAGGGATATGGGTGAAGAGGCTCTCTGGGGCGTACATGATGAGGGCATGGAACTGTTCCGCGCCCTTCTGCGTGGTGACAATAGCGATTTGCTGAGTGGCTTGCTGCACGGCAGAGGTCCTGCGGTCAGGGTTGCCGGGCACGGGAAGCGCTCTCTGCTTGAGCTAAAGGCAGCCATTGCGGACAGGCTGCTGTCTCACTGCGTGTTCTGTGAGCGGCGATGCGGCGCTGACAGGAAAAAGAAAAAGCTTGGTGTCTGCCGCATCAGCGCAGTCTCGCGCTATGCCTCGGAATTCCTGCACCGCGGCGAGGAGCCCGAGCTTGTGCCCTCGCATACGATATTCTTCACAGGCTGTAACTTTTCCTGCGTTTACTGCCAGAACTGGGATATATCGACGAACCCTGAATCCGGCACGCCGATACTCCCCGAAAAGCTTGCAGAAATAATCGCGATGCGGCGCATGTACGGGGCAAGGAACGTGAACCTTGTAACCCCGACACCGCATACGCACATCATACTCAGGACCCTGGCGGAACTGAACGTGAATATCCCGACTGTGTGGAACACCAACATGTACTACTCGCCCGAGGTCGCAAGGCTGCTTGAGGGCGTAATAGATGTCTATCTGGGTGACTTCAGGTACGGTAGTGACGAATGTGCGAAGAAATACTCAAACGTGAAGAACTATACTTCTGTCGTCAAGACCAACTTCAAGTTCGCTTACGCAACTTCTGAGATACTGCTGAGGCAGCTCGTGCTGCCCGGACATGTCGATTGCTGCACAAAGCCAATAGTCGACTGGGTAGCAGAGAATATCCCCAACGTGAGGTTCAACCTGATGTTCCAGNNATAGTGAAGAAGTCGGGGCTCAGGGACGTGCTTTTGTAAGCCTCATGGTTAAACCGGATTTCATCAGGTCGATAGGAAGCCTTATTAACAATTACGTTATGTTTGGATGAACATAAGGAGGTTATGATTATGAATAGATCATTTGTAAAATTGTTATGCGTATCTGTTGTAATGGCAGTTGTAATATCTGTGCTTTCCGGATGTGTCCAGCAGGAGCCTGGCAGAGTTTCTCCAACGCCGACAGCTTCACCTCGGGCGGAAACGATACTGCGCCTTTCCACGACCACATCCACATGCGATACAGGTCTTCTGGACGTGCTGAACAGGAAGTTCGAGGAAGAAAACGGCGTACGGGTATCCGCGGTATGCGAAGGCACATGTNNACAGGTAAGGCGATAGCAACAGGCGAATTAGGTGCTGCGGACGTTGTAATGGTGCATGCAGTCAAGTCCGAGCTGAAGGCAGTAGCCAACGGGAGCTTCCTTAACCGCACGTACACGATGTACAACTATTTTGTGCTCATAGGACCGCAGAGCGACCCTGCTGGCGTGAGAAACGCAAGTAACGCAACAGACGCGTTCATGCGGATAGCAGCCTCCGGCAGCCCATTCATCTCAAGGGGCGACGACTCGGGCACGCACCAGATGGAAAAATCCATATGGATGGCTGGTAACATTACACCTTCGGGAGTGTGGTACCAGTCTGTTGGCAGGGGCATGGGTGATACCATCGTGACCGCTGACATCAAGAACGGCTATACGCTCTCTGACAGG
>DUGO01000060.1 GCA_013331375.1 Candidatus Methanoperedentaceae archaeon
CTCCTGGAGTGGGCTTTGGCGAGCACGGGGAAGGCTATGTGAGATTTGCCCTTACCCAGTCTGTTGAGCGCACTGAAGAAGCGGTCAGGCGGATGAGGAAACTGAAGCTTTAAACTGCAAACCTGCGGCGAGGTGGTTTGGTCATGGCACTTGATTTCCTTCCAGGCACGGTGCAGGGCAAAAGCCTGCTATATGCACAGGCGCTTGTCATCGTAGCTGCGAGCGTCCTGCTTGCTTTCATTGTCAGGTTCCTAATCGGGCGGCTCTCGGCGATGGCTGCCGGGACTGAGAGCAGGCTCGACGACATACTGCTCGCCTCCATCAGGCGGCCCCTGTTCCTCCTGATAATTGCTGTAGGGGTCTATTATGCCATCCATATCCTGCCCGAGCTCCAGTCGCTGATAGAGCTCTATGACAGGGATTTCCTGTACCGCAATTTCATCCTGATCATATTCGGGACATGGATACTGTCCGTGTTTGCTGACGCCATCATTAAAGAGTACGGCTACCAGATGGCGAAGCGCACTGAAGGCGACTTTGACGACAGGCTTGTAGCCCTGCTGGACATGTCTGCCAGGTACATCATCTGGGTCATCGGCATTCTCGTAGCGCTCGGCAGCATAAACGTGGAGATAACACCCATAATCGCAGGCCTGGGTATCGCAGGTCTTGCGATAGCACTTGCAGCCCAGAACCTCATTGCCAACATCTTTGGTGGCATAACCCTGTCATTTGACAGACCGTTTCGGGTAGGGGACAGGGTAAAGATAGGTGACGTGTACGGAGATGTGGATGAGATACGCCCGCGGTTCACAAAGATTAAGACCCTGGATAATGTCATCGTGACGATACCCAACTCAAGGCTCATCGATACGCAGATATCCAACTATGCCTATCCCGATACTTCTCTCAGGCTGAAGCTTCCTGTGGGCGTGGCTTACGGTTCTGACCCGGATAAGGTAAGAAAAGTGCTGGCTGATGTCGCTGGGAGCCTGCCTCTTGCCTTAAAGTCCCCGCCGGTTGAGATACGGTTCACGGAATTTGCAGCTTCGTCCCTCAACTTCGAGACGCTGTTCTGGATTGCGAACTATGCAGACCAGTACACGGCAGCCGATGAGTTCAACAGGGCGGTGTTCAGGCGGTTGCGGGAAGAAGGTATTGAGATACCGTTCCCGCAGATGGATGTCCACATAAAAAAGGATTAACCCCCTCCCAGATCTTACCATTCAGCGAGCTTTTGCAGGATTCCTTTTTCGTTAAATCCCATCGAAGCGAGGACGCCGGTCAAAAGGACAGCCAGAGAACAGGTTTTTTCGACAGAACGATGCGTATATTTGTGCAATTTATCTAAAGACAATGCATTTTTCTTAATTTTGAACACATCTTCAATAAAGCTTCTAACGTACTTGAAAGATTCCCAATTTGGCATTATCTCCTTAAATTCGTTAATAAGTTTCTTCAAAAATAAAAGCTTCTCTCGAATGCGATTTGGCTTATCCAGATAAAATTCAAGCGGTGGTACAACACCACTCAGAACTTTTCCCAGTTTAAAATTCTTCCTCGGAAAAATCAGAGGCAGAATGCCATATTTCACTGATCCATCGGTGTAATGATAATACGCATAAAACCCTTTATCAACACCATAGTATCTCTTTTCCTCATGACTCTCCTCCTCATCAGTTCGTTCACGATGCAATCAAACAGCATGGAATCATTCGGGCGTCCATGAAACAGAAGAGATGCTAACGGTTTTAACGAAGGATGCTCCAATGCCAGAATAAGTTTGAATCCAAGATAATGCCCCTTAGAGGCAGAAAAAGCCCATTTGAAATCTCTATTTTCTAAATCAGCCTTTTTATAGGTATTTCTGAACCAGTTTATATCTACACTAACATCGGTGGTAGAACATGGAGAGCAGAACAATTTTAAGAATCTGAACTGCTTTTCCAAGTGGTTTTATCCCGCATCTTGAAATGATCTTTCGTGCTTTCCTTGTTTCGAAAATCTTAATAACGTTGCCGAACAATACCCATTTGGGATCGCTTACATCTAGAATCAATGGCGGTTCCATGTTTTATCAGGAGGATGTAATATACCTCCTCCAAAATAAGTATTTCGGTTTTATTTTGCTTTAATTTCGATTTAGTCGATTTTTGAGATGTCCTTTTGCATGGCAAGCATGATTTTTCTTGATTATTCAAAAATAAGACTTAATATTGCTTATTTTATGGCTCAGATTGGGCGGGGGATAAAATATTATGTGGTTATAGAATTTATACCTAAAACTATGTGAAAACTCTAATTGAGCCTATTCGAGGAAGGGCTGTTTTATTTTAAACATCTTTCCTTTCCAAAAAATTCCTGACTTTCCCGAATCCATCCAGAGATCTTTTTATCGTCTCCCACTTAACGCAAAAGGCTATCCTGAAGTATCCGCCCCTTCCGAACAACGTTCCAGGAAAAACCAGAATCCCTTCCCTGGAAAGCTCCCTGACAAATTCGAGGTCGCCGGCAGGGCTCTCAGGGAAAATATAATATGTGCCTTTGGGGCGTATGAACGAATAACCCATATCATCCAGAGCATCGCAGAAAAAGTCCCTTCTTTCCTGGTATTCCGCTATATCAACCCGGACGTCCTGCAGATTGGCGATTACACGCTGCATGAGGACGGGAGCATTAATGAACCCGAGGATACGATTTGCAAAAGTCATCGCCTCCATAATGTCAGACGAGTCCTTCATTCCCGGATTGACTGCCGCATATCCTATCCTTTCACCAGGGATTGATAACGGTTTGGAATAGGCGGCTGTGATAATGGTATTTGAATAAATCCTGAAGATGTCAGGAAGCTTGATGCCGTCATAGACTATGTCCCTGTATGCCTCGTCAAAAATCAGGAAAATATCTTTTCCGTACTCATAGCTCTTTTCATAAAGAAGCTCTGCAACTAATTTTAGAGTTCTTTCAGAATAAATCTCTCCGGTCGGGTTGTTCGGCGAGTTGAGGATTATGGCTTTTGTACTGGGATTCATATTTGAGGCGATATTATCAATGTTTATTGTGAAATCCAGGTTTGTTTCCGCTACCCGGCAGACTCCACCGTGATTGTCAATATAATAGGGATATTCCATATAACTGGGCGCCAGGATGATGACCTCATCGCCGGGGTCAAGAAGTGCTTTCAAAGCAACATTCAATGCTCCGGCACAGCCGGCCGTCATAATTACATGCTGCTCATTGAAAGATGCCCCATGTTCCTTTGATAGGGTTTTGGCTATTGCTTTTCTTGTCTCACTATATCCCGCCAGGGACGAGTAGCGATGCATGCCCGAAAAAGGGCTATTCACGATGCGATTCAACTCCTCGGTAAACTCTGCAGGTGGTTCTATCTCCGGGTTTCCCAGAGTAAAATCGTAAATTTCCCTGGCTCCAACCTTTTCAAACATCCCGGTAACCAGGGATGAGGATGCCATCTGCTCCCTTAGCTTAATGGATATTGAAATGCGAATACCTCCAATCAGGAGTAGGCATTCAGACCATAAATCCTTTGTGCTCTCTGTACTATGTTAAACGCCAAGCCATGACCCTATCTTTTCTCAGCATATTGACCATTCCAGACCACCCGTGCAGGGTGGTGGTTATCCTAAGAAGTGGAACCTTACACTGATACTCGAATCCCGATACGGACCACTTTTTAGGAATCCATGGGTCAGTCATGTATACCGACTCGTAAAAACATTAATAAACCCGATAGCGTATTACAGTACCCAGATGATATCCATTTTGCTCGCATTGTTCGCCGGATTGTCCGACCTTCTAAGCGGTCTTGTCCCACTCTATTACAAAATGGAAGAATCCCGTACAAGATACATCATCGCATTTGCTGCAGGGACGATGCTCGGTGCGATATTTTTTGAGATGCTACCTGAAATCCATCAGTCTGATTCGGTTTTTATCGCACTGGGATTTTTTTCGTTCTATCTACTTGAGCGCCTGACGATGATTCATGCCTGCGGGGAATACGAATGCACGACTGAAGCCCACAGGATCGGCTGGCTGCCTGTGCTGGGCATGGCTTCAGACAACATAATAGACGGGGTGGGTATAGCAGTTGCTTACCTGATAAACCCCATCACCGGAATCATAGTCGCGCTGTCTGTAATAGTCCATGAAATCCCGCAGGGTCTTTCCACGACCATCCTCCTGTCGCGGTCTGGAAAAGGAAAACTCACAATTCTGTCTGCGCTTGCTGCGGAATCCATACTGTATCCCGTAGGCGCAGCGCTTGCGTTCCTGGTTCCGGGTTCGCTCAACACTGCGGTTCTCGCGTTCGTTACCGGGGATTTCCTGTACATTTCAGCGAGTGACCTGCTCCCGGACGCACACAAGCGATTCAATATAAAAGTGATTTTCGCCGTGCTTCTCGGCGCCATATCAGTCCTTGTGCTTGAGTTTTTGGTCAAGAGATAAAGGCTGCTCCTGCGCGGGCTGCTCAGCTCTGCAATCGCACAATCGAATATCTGTTCCCCGACCGCTACATTTAAATCCATGTACCGTGTTACTATGTGACATACTAACACGGTGAAACTATGTCAGAGATAGGAAAGAAGATACGGCTTGAGAGGATAATGGACAGGGACAGCAGGAACATGGTCATAATCCCGATGGACCACGGCATATCCATCGGTCCAGTGAAAGGGCTTGTGAACCTGCCTGAGATGGTGAATCTGGTTGCAGAAGGCGGCGCGAATGCCGTATTGCTCCAGAAGGGCATGGCGAAGCACGGGCACAGGGGCTACGGTCGCGACATCGGTCTCATAATACACATGAGCGCATCCACATCACTCGCACCTGACCCGAACGACAAGGTGGCGGTGTGCAATGTGGAGGAAGCCATACGGATGGGCGCGGATGCAGTGAGCGTCCACATCAACATCGGCTCCGAGACCGAGGCGTCCCAGCTCGAGAAGCTCGGCGCTGTCGCCGAATCCTGCGAGTTCTGGGGCATGCCACTGATAGCTATGATGTACCCGCGGGGCAAGGACATCAAGAACCAGAACGCTGCAGAGGTGGTCGCCCACGTTGCGCGGGTGGGTGCAGAACTGGGCGCTGACATCATAAAAACGAATTATACGGGTGATGTGGACTCGTTCAGGGACGTCGTGCGAGGCTGCCCCGTGCCTGTCGTGATGGCAGGCGGACCCAAGACCAACAGCGACGAGGAGTTCCTGGCAATGGTGCGCGGCGCCATAGAAGCAGGCGGGAGAGGCGTCGCCATCGGGAGGAACGTATTCCAGCATGATAACCCGACAGCGATGACGCGCGCGCTCACTCTGGTCGTCCACAGGAACGCAAGCGTTGAGGAAGCAATGGAGGCGCTCAAGTGACAGGGAAACTAATATGGATAAAGGCTGACACCGGCTCGTGGAAGTCAAAGAAAACCAGGGTGACCGCAGGTCTTGAGTCCGGGGCTGACTGCGTGCTCGCTGAGAGCGGGGATATCGCAAGGGTGCGGGAGCTGGGTAATATCAAGGTGGCGGCGGGTTCAGACGACGCTGATATCATCGTCGTGGGAAAAGGGGGCGAAGGCGACGGGACAATGCCCCTTCCACAGGATGCGAAGGACTCGCAGGATATCCGGGCTGCCCGAGAGCTGAAGCAGGCTGGAAAGACGGTCGCGGGTTTTGTCATCATAAAGAACAAGAAGTATGAGCAGTTCGCAGTTGAGCTTGGGAAGCTGTGCGATTTCATCATTGTCATCGGCACTGACTGGAAGGTCATCCCGCTT
>DUGO01000064.1 GCA_013331375.1 Candidatus Methanoperedentaceae archaeon
AGACAGCGTTCGGGATTGAGGAGAATAAGCTCCGGGCGTCGCAGTTCGACAGGAGCGGCAACTTTGCGTTCGGGATAAGCGAGCACACCGATTTCCCGGGCATGAAGTACGATCCCACCATAGGCATATACGGCATGGACGTGACTGTCACTCTCGAGCGTCCCGGGTACAGGGTAAGCAAGCGGAAGATAGGACAGCGCGATATGTCAAAGAAGCACAGGCTGACCAGGGATGATGCAGTTTCCTTTGTGAAGCAGACGTTCGGCGTGGAGGTCGTGTAATGGAGAAAAAGAAGTTCGGGCGGGGAGCGAATGTCTGCAGGCGCTGCGGCAGGAAACAGGGNNCAGGCAGTGCTTCAGGGAAATCGCACGCCATATGGGATTTGAGAAATACAGGTGATGAAGATGTTGTTGGACCCTCTTGGAGACGCACTTTCCGTCATACGCAATGCAGAGAGCGTGGGTAAGCAGAGCTGTATCATAAGACCCGCCTCAAAGATGATAGGGAACGTGCTCAAGGTAATGAAGGATGATGGGTATATCAAGGAGTTCGAGTTCGTTGATGACGGCAAGTCAGGCATGTTCAAGGTAATCCTCAAAGGCAGGATTAATACATGCGGCATCATCAGACCACGCTACGCAGTTGATATAAGCCAGTTCGAGAAATGGGAAATGAGGTACCTGCCGTCTCGCAACTTCGGTTCACTCATACTGACCACGTCAGCCGGAGTGATGTCTCACAGCGAGGCGCGCAAGAAAGGTGTCGGCGGCATGCTGCTGGCATTCGTGTACTGAGGTGCAGTGTTATGGAGACCAAACGAGTCATAAATATCCCGGATGGCGTGGATGTAAAAATCGAAGGCGCGAATGTCACGGTCAGCGGACCCAATGGCAAGCTCAGCCGGAAGCTCTGGTTCCCGGGTATAACTATTATCAGGAACGAGTCCGGCATCGTTGTTGATACAACGAAGCTACGGAAAGAGCAGCTTGCGATGGTAGGCACAATCGCTGCGCATATAAAGAACATGATAACCGGCGCTACCGAAGGATACCAGTACAAAATGAAGA
Source organism: Candidatus Methanoperedentaceae archaeon (assembly GCA_013331375.1). Taxonomy (GTDB): domain Archaea; phylum Halobacteriota; class Methanosarcinia; order Methanosarcinales; family Methanoperedenaceae; genus UBA10536; species UBA10536 sp10536u. The sequence continues at coordinate 1,068 of DUGO01000064.1, forward strand.
TACTCTACTCGCACTTCCCCATACAGGTAAAAGTGGAAGGTACAACCGTCACTATAGGGAATTTCCTCGGTGAGAAAAGACCGAGAAAAGCAAAGATAGTCGGTGCTACCAAGGTAAATGTGGGCAGCGGCGAGGTCGTAGTGACTGGTATCGACAGGGAAGAGACCGGGCAGACCGCGGCAAACATAGAGCAGACCACCAGGATCAGGGGGTTTGACCCGAGGGTATTCCAGGATGGCATTTATATAATTGAGCGACCCGGCAGGTGATGCTGATGAAAGAATTCACAAAGAAGCTTAAGACAATCAAGGGATTCGGCGATGCCAAGGCAAAGGCATTGTATGACGCCGGATTTACTTCGCTTGAAGCCATCAACGATGCAGATGAGGATGACCTCGCAAGCGTGAAGGGCATAGGAGCCGGACTGGCTTCAAAGCTTAAAGAAGGCGTAAAGGGAATGCTTGAGACCCAGGCAGAGAAGCCAGAAGCGCCGGCTGAGCAGGGAGAACAGAAAGTGATAGCCCCACAGCTTGACAAAGAAAAGAAGAGACTGCTCGCCGTGAGAAAGGTGCAGAAAAGCGCAAAGCCGGACTTCAGGCAGTCGGGTGCGGGCGAGTATAAGAAGCTCAGCGACCGCTGGAACAAACCGACAGGGCTCCATAATAAGGTCAGGTATGCGTCAAAGGGCAAGGTCAAGCTCGTTGAGATAGGCTACGGCAGTCCGGCACTGGTGAGAGGGCTGCATCCATCGGGTTTCAGGGAAGTCATAGTACGGAACGCTAAGGAGCTTGATGCACTGGATGCCAAGCTGAACGCGGCTCGCATCGCCGGCTCTGTTGGCAAAAAGAAGCGCATCGAGATAACCAAACGTGCAGGCGCTCTCGGGCTTCGGGTACTGAATCCCGTGAAGGAGGGATAACTTCATGGCAGATCTTGCAAACCAGAGGCGGCTCGCAGCCGAGGTAATGGGTGTAGGCAGGTACAGGGTATGGCTCGACCCTGNNGGCCTGGGCGGCCGGGACGTCTCGCGCGAGGACATCCGCGGGCTTATCGAGGGCGGGAAGATATCCAAGAAAGCCGTGAAAGGCGTGAGCAAGGGACGTGCACGGAAGTTCCATGAGACCAGGGCGTATGGTCACAGGAAGGGTCACGGCTCAAGGAGCGGTGCAAAGGGAGCGCGCTCGCCGGGGAAGGAGATGTGGATGAAGAAGATACGCGCATTGAGGCGGCGCCTGCAGGAGCTGCGTAAGAGCGGGGCTCTTGACGCCACGTCTTACTGCGAGTTATACAGGAAGGCAAAAGGCGGCGAGTACAGGAGCGTTGCTCACCTGAATGCCTATCTTGAATCCAGGAAGCTAATCAAAGGTGCATGAACATGGCTACAGGACCCAGGTACAGAGTTCATTTCAGGAGACACAGGAGCGGTAAGACTGATTACAGGCACAGGCTGAACCAGATAATATCAAGGACACCGAGACTGGTCGTAAGGAAGAGTAATAGGCACATCAGGGCGCAGTTGATAGTAACAGGGAAAGAAGGCGATACGACGCTTGCAGCCGCGACATCACTCGACCTTAAGAACTACGGTTACAGCGGCTACCCGGGCAATGCGATGGCTGCATACTTTACCGGGCTGCTCCTTGGATACAGGGCAAAGAAAAGCGGCAATGCCGAGGCGATACTTGACCTCGGACCATATGTCTCGACAAAAGGCGGCAATGTATATGCAGTGCTGAAGGGTGCTGTGGATGCGGGGCTGGATATGCCTCATGACAAGTCAGTGTTCCCGGCTGAGGACAGGATTCGCGGCAAGCACATAGCCCAGTACAGGAAGGTAGACCTGCCGGCATTGTTCGACGGAGTTAAAGCAAAGATCCAGGCAGAGTTCAAGTGAGTGATTGACATGGACAAGAAGGGAAGTTACGAACCTGAAGTTGAATGGATACCAAAGACGCGTCTTGGCAAGCTTGTGAAGGAAGGGCAGGTGACTAACCTTGCAGAGGCGCTCGAATCAGGTCTCCCAATACGGGAACCGCAGCTTGTGGACGCTCTGCTGCCTGGACTGAAGGATGAGGTGCTGGACATAAACATGGTCCAGCGAATGACGGACTCGGGCAGGAGAGTGAAGTTCAGGGTCACTGTCATAGTGGGCAACGGCGATGGGTTCGTGGGTCTTGGGCACGGCAAGGATGTGCAGGTAGGCATTGCGATACGCAAGGCGATAGACAGTGCGAAAATCAATCGNNATGGGAATGCGGCTGCGGTCTGGAGCACACAGTGCCCTTCGAGGTATCCGGAAAGGCGGGCAGCCTGAACGTGCAGCTAAAGCCTGCGCCCAGAGGACTCGGGGTGGCATCAGGCGGCACTGCGAAGAAAGTGCTTGATGCAGCCGGGATCAAGGACGTATGGACAAGAACCAAGGGAGAAACAAGGTCAACCCTCAACTTTGCCATAGCGACCTACAATGCGCTGAAGCAAACCACACTGATGAAAACCGGGGGTGCAGCGTGATGTTCGCTGTTGTGAGGCTGCGCGGGAGCTCGCGTACAAGACCTGACATAAAGGATACGCTCAGGATGCTGCGGCTTACGAGAGTGAATCACTGCGTCATAGTCCAGGAAGATGTGCATTACAAGGGCATGTTGCAGAAAGTCAAGGATTATGTGGCATGGGGCATAGTAAACCCCGAGACCATGGGCGTCATCTTAAGAAGCCGTGGTGAGCTTGCAGGCGGCGTCAGGCTCACGGACGAGCATCTTGCAAAGAACACGAAGTTCAAGTCGATAGACGAGCTCGCAAAAGCGATATGCGAGGGCAAAGCCTCAATAAAAGATATCCCGGGGCTGAAGCCGGTGCTGAGGCTGCATCCACCGCGCAAGGGGATTGCAAGCTCTAAGAGACCCGTGACTGATAAAGGCACACTCGGATTCCACGGCAGTAATATAAATATCCTTCTTGACAAAATGAGGTAATACGTATGAGCAAGCAAAAGACCAAGAAGTACAGAGGTTCGAGGACCTGCGGGAAAGGCACCCACAAGAACCGCAGGGGCGGAGGCAGCCGTGGCGGGCGCGGGAACGCGGGTATCTGCAAGCACCACTTCGTGCGGGCACTGCAGCTTGGAATGACATTCGGGAAGCACGGTTTTAAGCGCCCCATTGAAGTCATCCGCAAGCCGCTGACAGTGAACGTCGGCGAGCTGGACGAATCCGTTGACCGGCTCATTTCAGACGGCTTTGCTGAGAAAAAGGGTAACGAGTTCCATATTAATCTCGGCACCCTGGGCTATTCCAAGGTGCTCGGCAATGGGCAGGTCACAAAGCCGCTCATTGTCACAGCCAGCGAGTTCTCAGCCTCGGCAAAAGCGAAAATAGAGGGTGCGGGCGGAAAAGCGGTCGCAGCCGCAGCCGAGTGACACTCTCCGGGAGCAGCACATGAGCCTTAGGGATGCTGTGGAACCATTCCTCCTGAGCCTTCCGGCAGTCGCAAGGCCAAAGGAGCATGTACATTTCAAGAGAAAGCTCGGGTGGACGCTTGGAATACTTGTCCTGTATTTTGTTCTTGCCAATATCCCGCTGTTCGGGATGTCAAAGGATTCCATAGACCTGTTCGAAGCATACCGCGCCTTCTTTGCGGGCGCTTCCGGGTCATTGATGCTTCTCGGGATAGGACCTATAGTCACAGCCTCCATAGTGCTTCAGCTCCTTGCAGGCGCGAACGTTATCAGGATGGACCTCTCTGACACGCGCGACCAGGCATTTTTCCAGGGTCTGCAGAAGCTTCTCGTCTTTGTGATGGT
>DUGO01000115.1 GCA_013331375.1 Candidatus Methanoperedentaceae archaeon
ACAGTCACTCCTTCCCGCATCACTGCAGAGCCCGTGAACCGGGAGGAGCGAGCGCGGGTCCTTGAGCAGGTCAGGCAGAACGGGTTCACGGATTCCTACCAGGGGGTGCGCATCTCCAGGACTGGCAGGCGATTCCTGGTTGAGCAGGCAACCGTCTGGAACATCCTTGACGAGAACGAAAGGTATGCGGGGCAGGCTGCAACCTTCAGCCAGTGGAGATATCTGTAGAGCTGGGGTCCGGAGTATCATATGGGGTGATATCATAGTCCTCCAGACCGCCAGCCACTTTTGCGGAACGGGTGAACATGATAAAAGATGTTCTGAGGGTAGAACAACGAAAAACTGACAGGATTGAAAATACTTATATGTATTGAAATATTATTAATTGCCAGTATGCAGACCATCACATCAGGGCGGATGAAGGCGCTTGATATAAATTGCGAATATCTTGGGCTATCACGCCTCCAGCTCATGGAAAANNGGGGAGGCAGCATCACCATATTCGCAGGCAAGGGCAACAACGGAGGGGATGCCTTCGTAGCCGCACGCCATCTCGAAGGATTCGAGGTCGAGACTCTGCTTCTCGGGAGCGTATCAGGCATAAAGACAAAAGAAGCCAGAAGCAACTGGGACATCCTTGAAAAGATGGATGTGACGCTTCGGGAAATAACAGATACAAAAGACATTGAAGACCCGGATGCAGATATAATCATAGACGCGATATTCGGCACCGGTGTCCGGGGACGCCTCCGTGAGCCCGAGTCGACTGCCATTGACATCATCAACGCCTCGCGAGCATTCGTTGTATCCGTGGATGTGCCCTCAGGACTCGACCCGGATGGCGGCGAATTTGAAAAAGCAGTTAATGCAGACCTGACAGTTACGTTCCATAAGAGCAAGCCGGGACTGCTGACGCATGAGGGGATTGAGCATGCAGGGGAGATAGAGGTCGCAGGCATCGGCATACCTGCGCAGGCAGAGCTTTTCACAGGCCCCGGGGATGTTGCACCTTTCCTGTACCGCGCGCCGCAAAGCCACAAGGGAGATGCAGGGCGAGTGCTTGTCATCGGCGGAGGAGCTTACACAGGCGCACCCGCGCTTTCGGCGCTCGCAGCCCTTCGTACAGGCGCGGATATCGCCACTGTTGCTGCCCCGGAAAGCGTATCAGACATTATAGCGTCGTTCTCGCCAGACCTCATCGTGCGCCCGCTGACAGGCGACGTGCTGTCAGAGGAGCACCTGCCGTACGTTTCAGGGCTGATAGAAAGGCACGATGTCGTGGTCATTGGCATGGGGCTCGGCAGGAGCGATGACACGCTCCAGGCTGTCAGGCGGATAATCCCGCAGTGCAGAAAGGCAGTCGTGGATGCTGATGCGCTTTTCGCCCTGGACACGCCCCTTTCCGGATACGGGAAAGGCATCATAATAACCCCTCATGCGGGCGAGATGGGCAGGCTTGCGGGCAGCGTGCCGGATAACTGGAGCGAACGGCTTGGCTTTACCAGGGAATTCGCGTCAGGGAATGGTGCGGTCGTGCTGCTCAAGGGGCATGTGGACGTCATCTCTGACGGGATGGAGGTGCGCGCAAATCGCACTGGTAATCCCGGCATGACCGTGGGCGGCACGGGAGATGTGCTTGCAGGGCTTACAGGGGCATTATTTGCAAAGCATAACGCCTTTGAAGCAGCAGGTGCGGCAGCGTTCATCAACGGCGCTGCGGNNTGCAGGCGTAGTCGGGGCGCTGTACGCAACGCGTGATGCGCTTTCGGCTGCAGGTGCAGGCGCTTTCATCAACGGTCTTGCAGGGGATATCGCCTTTTCGCGGAAAGGCTACAGCCTGCTCGCCACTGACGTCATCGACTGTATCCCTGATGCTATGAAGGAGTGCGGAAAATATGGCTGAGCGATTCACCCATATTGAAAATGGACGCGCAAGGATGGTCGATATAAGCGCGAAGCATGAGGTCGCGCGCAGGGCATTGGCTGAGGGCACGATAAGGCTCAGGAAGGAGACCATTGAAGCTATCAGGGAAGGCATCATAGAGAAGGGAAACGTGCTTGCAGTTGCAAGGGTGGCATCCATACAGGCAGTCAAGCGCACGTGGGATACGCTCCCGATGTGCCACCAGATTCCCATTACTGGCATAGATATTGGATTTGACATCGGGGACACGGCAATAACCGTGCGGGTAGAGGTCAGTTCAGTGGCGAGGACTGGCGTGGAGATGGAAGCCCTGTATGGCGCATCAATAGCGCTGCTCACCATCTGGGACATGGTGAAGTCGGCTGAGAAAGACGGGAGCGGGAATTATCCCTTTAACGAGATTTACGGGCTTAAAGTAATAGCAAAGGAAAAAGGCAGTGTGTAGGTTGCAGGTTCAGGCTTTCTGCACCTTTCCCGCAATAGCGAAAGAAGCGTTCAGGTCCCTGATATAGGCGCCATAGAAATTGCTCTTTGCGTCATCACCCAGTTTCTCTATCGGGTGCTGCGCCTCCCACCTGTCACTCAGGAGCCTGTATAATTGCACTTCCTCAACGTTGTTTTTTTCAATCCATTGCTTATCTACCTTGAACCCCAGGACGACATCCTTCAGGTCAAGCGAATCAGCCCAGATGTTGAGGATCTCGAATTCAAGTGCAGGTACTCTTGTCCTGGCAAAGCGCGGAAGGCTGTGCAGTTTTTCAACTACGAGGTTCACCTCTTTACTGGATGATGTGAAGTCCAGCAGATTCACGTGGGTCCCCTCAAGCGATGCAGACACATGCTTCTTATCATCAGGCACGAGGGTAAGCTTTGTGCGGGACTCGACGTTTTCGTCCGGCTCCTGGACCGCGCTCATCAAACTTGTTCTTGAATCGTCAATTATCCTTTCTGCAAACGACTTCATGTCTTCAGGTTTGGCGACGATGTCTGTAAGTTCCCCTGTGGTCTCTGTCCCGGTTAAAGAGGCTTGAGGTTTCACCCTCTTAATACCCACCCGCTTTATGATGGAATCTGATGCTATTGCAAGTACGATAAACAGCACAATAGAAACTGCCGCCGCCACGGTCCTGTTCCTGGCGAGCGATTCACCGAGCCCGAGCGCATCAAGGATTAAAAGCAAGATGACCGTTAGCAGGAAACCCGCTACAATATCTTCTGCTATCCGTGCCACGTCAACTGCATTTTTCGGAATTACGTTTTCAACAAAGTTCCTGGATTCCACTTTTAAATCTTCTTCTTGAACATTTATATACTTATCGCTCAATTTCCCTTGTGTTTGTGACCATACATAAGTTTAAGTCGTATTAATCACAAATGAGATGCATCTCATAAGTGAGAGATATGGACACCGAAGCACTCAAGAAACTTGCGCTGCTGGGCGCGATGGAAGGCTCCATCCGGCTGTCTTCAGCCGAATTTGCATCCCATATTTCCGCGAGCACGCAGACCGCTGCGCGCAGGCTGCAGGAGCTTACGCGCATGGAGCTCATAGTGAGGGACGTCAACCCGGCGGGGCAGGTCATAAGGATATCAGAGCGGGGAAAGAGCATACTCCATACAGAGTACATTGATTACAGGAAGCTGTTCGAAGGACAGAATGGGCACATCACCCTCTGCGGAAGCGTGGTAACAGGGCTTGGCGAAGGTCAGTACTACATGGTACTCGAAGGGTACAGGAAGCAGTTCGTGGAGAAACTCGGCTTCACGCCCTTTCCCGGAACGCTTAATCTGAAGCTTGACCCCGCAAGCATGCCTGCCCGGCGCAGGCTCGGGTCAGGGATACTGGTACACGGCTTCACAGACCAGAACCGGACGTTTGGCGGCGCAAAGTGCTACCCTGTACGCCTTGACGACGTCAGGGGAGCCATCATCGTGCCTGACAGGACACACTACCCTGAGGATGTAATCGAGATAATTTCGCCCGTGAACCTGAGAGAGCACGGGAAGCTCAGGGACGGCAGCCAGGTCAGAGTGGAAGTGATAGAATGAAAGAGATTGAAAAGGCGCTTGAATGCCTGCGGCATGGCAGGGAAATTTTGTTATTTGATTCGGATGACAGGGAAGGAGAGACTGATATCGCTATTCCAGCCCGGGGGATTACTCCAGCCCGGGTGGCTCACATGCGGTGCGATGGCGGCGGGCTGATATGCGTGGCGATACATCCCGAAGCTGCAAAAAGGCTCAGCCTGCCCTTCATTGCTGACGTACTGAAAAAGGCGGGCAGCAACGGGTTTGCCAGCCTGAAGGGCGTGGCTGAGAATGCGGGAGATGTAAAATACGACACTCGCTCGTCGTTTTCATTGTGGGTCAACCACAGGGACACGTTCACAGGCATCACTGACGTAGACCGCTCGCTGACCATACACAGGCTTGGCGAAATCGTTGACAGTGCAATGGGCAGCGCTGCCGTGGATTTCGGTGAGCATTTCAGGTCGCCCGGTCATGTGGCTGTGCTGCGGGCTGCGGATGGGCTGCTGGATGAGCGCAGGGGACAGACAGAACTCTCGATAGCACTCGCGATGCTCGCAGGCATCACTCCCGCAATGGCGATTTGCGAGATGCTTGATGGTTGCTCAGGATACGCGCTTTCTAAGAAACAGGCACTTGAATACGCAAAGAAAAACAGGGTCGTTTTTATTGAGGGGGCAGACGTAATCCGAGAATTTTCAATTCGAATCAGGTAACCCCGCTCTACCGGGAACTGATTATCTCGTCAGTTCCTTGAGTCTCTTGATGCTCTCCATCATCTCCTGTGACTCTTTTTTCTTCTGCGTCTCCAGATGCGAGATGATGGTAGCCATATCTGTCTTCAGCTTGTATATCTTGAAGGGTCTGCCTTTCCCGGATTTCTTTTCCTCACGCTCCGAGATCCAGTCCATTTCCTTCAATTCACGCATTGCGATGCTGACCTCCGGCTGCCTGAGGTCTGAACCCATCTCAAGGTCCCTTGATGTGACTTCCTCCACGTTCTTGAGGTATGTCAGGACCTTTGCCACGTTACGTTTCAGACCGAGTGCCATGAGGGTATCTGCGAACTCCTCGTCAGCCTGGTCTAGCACCTTTACGGATAGACTTTTCATAAAATTTCACCGAAATTACATATGTAGTTCAAGAATATAAATCTTACGTTGAAAACCATAACTTAAAAACATGTAAAACTTTTTAGCTTTATTCAAATATCAATATCCCGTGCGGGTGCGGAGCATTTAATTATCTGGAACATGTGTTAATATCATTATGCCGCTAAGGTGTCGCAATGAACCTGTTCCTGAGATACTCATCGAGCGTAAGCTGTGCCAGCGGCAGCCCGTCCCTTTCCTGCTCGGGGGTTTCGTTACGCCAAGCCTCAATCGAATCGAAAATGAAGAAGCATCCCATCTTCTCAATTGAACTCCGCAGGTTCGGGTCTTCTGCCTTTTCAATGTATTCGCGATAGCCTCTCAGTATATGCACGGAACTGACATTGAACCGCTATGTAATAAATCTTGCTAATGTCACTATCCCAGGCTTAAACTAACTCCGATAAGACATGGAATACGAATATATATCATGAAGCTATCATAGCATGAGAGTAAAAATATGAGAAGAAAGGTGCTGGCAATCTTACTTGTGCTGGCGATGGTCTCGGTGCCTCTCGGCGGCTGTATCCAGAAGCAGGAGAATCCGAAAGAAAAGATCACAGTGAAAATAGGGTACCTCCCCTCCATGTGCCAGTCCATATATGTCATGAAGCAGCACAAGACTCTCGAGCGGGAGTTAGGCGTCGATGCTGTCGAGTATAAGCGATATGAAACCGGTCCTTTGATCACACAGGCGTTTGCCCAGGGTGATGCGGACATCGGGTTCATGGGGATACCGCCAGTGATGATAGGGATTGACAAGGGCGTCCCGATAAAGGTGGTCGCTTCGACGCATTCCGAAGGCTCATCCCTGATAGCCAGGAGCAGGACATATAAGAACCTGACCGAGCTCGGCTCCATCCAGGCAGTTCTCAGGCAGTTTGAGGGCAAATCCATCGGCGCCCCGGGCAAGGGCTCGATACAGGATGTCATAATCAGGACTGAGCTCAAAAAAGCCGGCGTGAACGCCACAATCAAGAACATCCCTGTCGCGTCCACCCTGCCCGCGCTGCTGAACGAAGGGCAGATAGATGCATATGTGGTATGGCCTCCTTTTGAGATGGAAGGCGTGTTGAAAGGGTACGGCGATGTGGTGATACCCTCAGAAAAGCTCTGGGCTTATAACCCGTGCTGTGCGCTCGTCGTAACAGAGAAGTTCGAGAAGGAGCATCCTGAAACGGTACAGAAGCTCGTGGAACTGCATAACTATGCATCCCTGTTCATCATGTCGCATCCCGAGGAACTTGCTGATGCAGCAAATGCGGAACTCGGCATCGATAATAAGACTGCTCTCGCCTCGATAGAGTTCTCACCCAAGTACTGCGCGCTGCCGGATGACAGGTACATCAACAGCACCATGGAGTTTGTGAATGCCTTAAGAGACCTGGGCTACACCACGAATAATCTTACAGCTGAACAGATATTCGACCTGAAATACATTCAGAAGGCACATCCGGGTCCATACGACGAACCGGGAACTGTGAAAGATGACCCCGCCATTGATAAGATAATAACAGGCTGAGCATGAACGCCAGGTGGACATACTATTTCGTCCTGCCATCTGCTTTTATTGTCCTCTGGTATGCAGTCTCGGCAGCACACATATATCCCGTATATATAATCCCGCCCCTGGGCATGGTGCTCGGGTCGTTTGCAGAACAGATAAATTCGGGAACGCTCTTCCAGAATATTTACTGGAGCATTGTGAGGGTAATCGCAGGGTTTGCGATAGCAGCCCTCATAGGAATCCCGCTGGGTATCGGCATGGGCTGGTCGAACAGCCTGATGCGGCTGGTTGAGCCCCTGACAAATATCATACGCCAGATACCTCCCATAGCCTGGGTTCCCTTTGCTATGATATGGTTCAGAGCCGGGGTCGTTGAGTCCTCAGCGTTCATAGTTTTTATAGGTGCTTTCTTTCCCATACTGCTCAACACGATATCAGGGGTAAAGGGCGTGCCAGTCCTGTTCATAGAATCAGCATACACACTTGGCGCCAGCAGCAGGCAGATACTCACAAAAGTGGTCCTGCCAGCTTCGATGCCGAGCATACTCTCAGGGCTCAGGATAGGGCTCGGGATAGGGTGGATGTCTCTTGTGGCTGCTGAGATGATGGGTCAGGATTACGGTCTTGGGAGTTTCATTATCAATTCATCGACAGTGCTGCGCATGGACAGGGTCGTGGTCGGGATGATTACCATCGGGCTCCTGGGATTTTTAATGGACAGGATATTCAAGGGGTTTGAATCCTCACTCCTATCGTGGAGGGGGCGCTGATGCTTGTCCTGTCAAACGTGTCCCGTACCTTTGTTTCAAAAGACCATACTATCAGGGCACTGGCTGGCGTAAACATGGAGGTCAGGGAAGAGGAGTTCATATGCATCCTGGGTCCCTCAGGCTGCGGCAAGACCACGCTGTTGCGCATAATAGCCGGGCTGGATACGCCTACTTCCGGCGAGCTCCTGCTCGACGGCACCAGGATTGAGAGACCCGGGCAGGACAGGGGTATGGTGTTCCAGGATTATTCCCTGTGCCCCTGGAGGACTGTTATCGACAATATCGCATTCGGTCCCGAGGTACAGGGGGTGGCTAAAAAGGAGAGGTACGAGAGCGCCCGCGAATACCTGAGGCTGCTTGACCTTGAGAAGTTTGAGAACAGCTATCCTTATGAGCTGTCGGGCGGGATGCGCCAGAGGATAGCAATCGTACGCGCCCTGATAAATAATCCCAAGCTGCTGCTCATGGACGAGCCATTCGGGGCGCTGGACGCCCAGACGCGCAATAACATGCAGGCTGAGCTGCTCCGCATATGGGAGAAGAAACACAAGACGATTCTATTCGTCACCCACAGCGTGGATGAGGCTGTGTATCTCGCGGACAGGATTGTGGTCATGTCTGCAAGACCCGGCACCGTAAAGGAGATATTCACCATCAACCTGCCCCGTCCCAGGATACGGACGAGCCTGGAATCAAACACAATAAGAGACAGGGTGCTGAAATCCCTGGGCACAGAGATAGAACTCGCAGCTTCAACCATAAATAAATTGTAACTGCAAATTTGTATCGGTTACCGGCTCGCTTTAGCTTCTGTAAAATCGCAAGCGGGCTGGGGGGGATTTGAACCCACGACCTATGGATTAAGAGTCCATCGCTCTGCCTGACTAAGCTACCAGCCCAGAGAAAGCGAGCATCCTATACCGTTCTCCCGATATATACGTTTCGATGCACTCTGACGCTATTTCTTCTTCAGCACAATCCGGTCTATCGTGACCTTCGCATTCTTGAGCGTTATCCTGATATCCCCTCCGCCACCAGTCATTGCGGGGAACGTGCCAGTGAGCGGCACCTGCGATAGCGGGAACTGCGGCAGACCGAACTGGGGCATACCTGCCTGCTCCGGCTGCGCCGTTTCCTGCGCTGTATCCGTCGATGGTGCGGCTTCAGCCTTTGCTGTCCACTTCGCAACTATCGGATGCGCCTTATCCTTAAGGAACGATTTCAGTGCGTTCAGGTCTTTCACGTCATCCTCTGTGGGTATTTTGTCTACAAGCTCAGGAGGTATGTTCTCCCTCACCTTTTCCTTGAGGTTCTTGGGCATCCACACGACACGGTTCCAGCCTCCGTCAGACTGTATGAACTTGGGAGAACGGAAGTAGTTGATTCCGACGCCCAGGAAGCCTATCACCTGCTTGCCTCCGCCTGTCTGCCCAGCCATGGTAGAAAATGCAAGCCCGTTGGGCGTCGTCCCGCTAAAGTCCCTGTCCACCCAGCCGATGCCATCCACTTCCGGCATAAAGAATCCCACGACCTCAAAGCACCCGCAGGACGTATGGGGATACTCGAAGAACGAGTGCAGCTTTATGCGGGAATACTCCCCGCCTGAGAGAGCCGCAGCCTTCTCGTTCACGCCGCTGTACTCGCCTCCCACAGGGTCAACGAGCTCGCCTTTCTGTATCGCGAACTGCGGACCTTCGGGGTCAACCTTGGCAGCCGCGCGCCCGTCGAACCAGTTGATTGCGCCGCACAGCGATATCCTGTCTGGCGTGACCACGCACACGTTCGTTGGAGCGAATGACTGGCAGAGCGTGCAACCGTAGAACACATCCACATCCTCATCATGGAGCCCCTTCGTGCGCGCGTCCCTGGCATCGTATACCTTCTTTGCTTCGGCAAGCTGCTTTTCGACCTCGGCGCCGTCCGTGATGTATGTCGCCTCTATCTTCTCGATGAACGGCAGCTCGNNGACTATGGCTTCAAGGTCTGGCTCTACGAGCTTGCCCGCTATCCTGTATATCATGGCAAACGGGTAGCGCTCTCCTTCCTTCATCTTGTCTATGTCCGGACCTACAAGGGTGAACTTCCCGTCCGTGAGCTCATCCATTGCAGCCACGCGGACAAGCTCAAAGCCCTTTGCCTTGGGACCTGCAAGCTCAACGAACATCTCCTCTTTCCGTACTCTCTCGCCCTCGAACATCGGGGAGATTTCAAATGGGAACTTCTGCTCTGCCATATATTCTCCTGTTAAAGCTGCGCAATGACCTCGTCAAGTGCTGCGAGGAACACATCATCTTTCAGATTGCCGAACGAGAAATCTGCATTCGGGTGGTAATACCTGTCAATGGATATTATCTTTATCCGGGTAAAGTTCTTTACAGCCGAGATTGCCTGTGAGGCATAGTAGTACGTGAGCCCGAGGAGCGCTATCGTGTCGTAGCCGCCCTTGCCGTCAAGCCCCTTCCATTGCGGGTCGCACAGGTACAGCGCAAGCGCATGCATGTTAATGTAGGGCGCATCAACGCCCTTTGGCACAAGCACCCGGCTCGAGTTCCCGACCGCTGCCACGCTCATCTTCTTGCTGAGCAACACTGCACGTTCGAGCGCGCCGTCGCCAAGCCTTGAGCCCACGATGAGCAGCGGACGCTTTGATTTCGCCAGCACCTTGCCTGCGACCGCCGGCATTACAGCCCGTGCCATCTTTGGTCCCGGGATGTTGGCTGTTTCGAAGGGCTCTGCGCCGCGAGTGGTATCAATCACCTTTTCCTCGACCGCCTTTACAGCTTTATCTCCCGCATTTTTGGGCTGTGCAGTTTTGGGCGCACTGGCTGCCGGAGCGGGCGGCTCTTCTTTCTTTTTCACAACAGGCTTTTCCTTCGCCTTTCCCTTCGTATCATTCCTGACTTGCATCATTTACAACCCGCCTTGCAGAGTCTTGGCACGTTGGTCGGCTGGAATGACACGTCCACCTTCCGCGAGGGTCCTTCAAGTATCTTTTTCTTTTCCCAGTCNNGCCGAGGCTGTTGTCGCTCGGTCTTATGCACATTTTCGCCAGCAGGGGCATGAGCTCCTCTTTTGCCTCACATGTGATGAGGAGGTGCTCGGGTGAGGGCTCGATGTTGACCACCGAGCTGTCCCTGGCGTCGTACACGTTCCATTTGTCCTTTGCGTACGGCTTGCCTATGAACGCACGCCTGTACTTCGTTCCGTGCGGACCTGTGACAACGGGTATGCCGAGCCTGTTGCAGCCCGTGGCTATGGCGAACGCCTTCTGCGAGTACGCGCCCCAAGCCACGCCCACGGCGCCCACGCGGTTCAGAACGTAATCGGCTATCTCTTCCCAGTTGCCGCGTGTCTTCCTGCCAGCGAATATCGCGGCTACCTTGATGGTCGTGGCAGCGATGTGCGCGTTCGAGACGCATGAACCTGTGTTGAGCAGGTTGCCTTTGATGAACCTGCCGGGATAGCGCTCGTACAGGGTCTTGTCATCGCTGTCTTTATACATGCCTATGTCCATTGCGCTGCAGCCGGAGGACACCACGATGTAGCTGCGCCTCAGCATCTCCTCTGCTATCTCGTACAGGTCGCGCGTGCCGTCGGGATAGTTGCCGCATCCCACGAATGCGAGAACGCCGGGCGTGGTGCCGAGCACAAGATTCCTGCCCTCTTCCCGTCGCTCAGGATCGCCTATCTGCCCGCGACCGATGCGCACCCTGCCTTTTTCTTCCCGTATGACCCGCTGGGCAGCCTTCTCGATTACGTTGAGCACCGGGATGTCGTGCGGGCAGGAGAAGTCGCAGCGACCGCAGCCAACGCATTTGTCGTGCAGTATCTCGAACTTCGACAGGTCACCGCCCACCGCAGCAGCCATTGCGTCTCCGATGGGCAGCTCCTGCGGGCAGTCCATGGTGCAGTTGCCGCACTGCGTGCATTTTGCCACAAGTTTCCTCAGTTCCTCGTCCGATGGGAGCGCGGTATATCCTTTCTCCCTGCGGATGGGCGCAAGCTTCATCGCAAGTTTCGGCACGACCTCCCCGACCTTGTCCATGTCAAGAATCAGGGCGCCCTGCTCTTTCCCGCTGGCGAGGTCATCGACTATCTTATCGACTTCATCGTTCGACCTGTCAGGCAGTCCGTATGTGATTTTTTCATTGGTCGCTATGACCGGTATATGCAGCTTTGAGGCTTCACGCAGGATGTCAGCGCGCACGCACTGCTCGTCCAGCACCATCACATCAGGGATGCCGCTGCGTATGTACTTCAGTTCCTTGCTCATGGAGCCGATTATCTTGGCTGTCTTATTGTAGCGCGTCATGTCGTGCGCTGTGCAGCACAGCCCGGCTATCTCTATTTTATCGAAGAGCCTGTTCCTGTCCATGTAATCGAGAATGTACGCGGGNNGACTCTGCGAACGGAGCGTTCTCATCCGACTTCGGGAAGCCGAGGCAGGAAATCTGGATAATGTCCGCGACCTCCATGCCCAGGAGGTCAAGCATGCCTGCGTGCAGCGCTTTTGACTCGAAGTCGATGGAAGAGCCCTCCTGACCCGTGTTCGTGACTGCCATGAGCTGCGTGAGCTGCTCCTCTATGTATTCAATTACGGGCACAAAGTCCCCAATCGTCTTTGGCTGGATACCCATGATGGTCTGCGTGAGCGGAGCCTTCAGGTTACTGGGTCCGACGTCAATCTTAAAGTCTGTCCCGAACTTGTTAATGAAATATTCAAGGAGATGGCGACCGTGGGCAGTATGGCACGCTGCACCCATCACAGACATCTGCAGCGCCTCTCTCCCCTGGTGTGCTGCAAGGTCTATCCCGCAAGCGCCTTCCTTGTTTTTCGTGAGGTCNNTTAGTCGCACATGTCGCTCGTGGGCGTGTATGTGGGCACGTACCTGTCGAGGATGCGGTGGTCCCATGCTCGCAGCGCCGTGAGACCCGGCTTCGGAGTCGGTCCCTGCTGCTCCCACTCCTCATGGGGCTCGACTATCTCGCCTATGCTTATCTGTACATTTTCTAGACCTTCGAGTATGAAGCTGCCTTTCTTTAATGCCATTTAACCCTCTGGATGGGAGTTAGAATTAACTATTAAATNNTCCATGGGCATCGCCCTGTACGTTGATGTCTTTATGCTTCCCCTTGATGCGATCTCTACAAGCGCCTTGAATATATTCGCCTCGCTGTCGGCCTCTACTATGGACAGGAAATCGATATCCCCGAGCACAGCATACTGCTCAAGGACGTTGATGCCCATCTCACGAAGCTCGGTATTGAACTCATGTACTCTTTCAGGATTCTTCTTCAGGGTCTTTGCGCCCTCGTCAGTCAGGACTGAGATAATGATGTATTTTGCCATCGTACTTCCTCCGGACTCCTCTATACCTTTTTGTACCTTGTTGTATTAAACCTGGCGGCGCAAAAACAGATTGATAAAATTTTAATACTGCCTTACGCCCGGCTTGAACTTCGTCATGACTACAGGCTTATATCCGATACGCGGTCCTGATGGCGTCAATGTCAGTAGCGTGTGCTTCAGCCAGTTCGCATCATCCCTTGCCGGATAATCCGTACGGAAATGCGAGCCGCGGCTCTCTGTTCGCGCAAGCGCGCCGATGCATATCGCTTCAGCCAGGTCGAGCATGCCTACAAGCTCTATCACGCCCACAAGCTCCTGGTTGAATGACCGCGAGCTGTTTCTCACGCCCACATTCCCGAATCTGGCTTTCAGCGCGCGTATTGCCCCAAGCGCATCCCCGAGGTTCTTCCCATCTCTGAACATCCCCACCTTTTCGTCCATGAGGGCTCGCAGCTCATCCCGTAACGTAAAGTACGCCTCCCCGTCCTTTCTTCCAAGCAGGGCGGCTATCTTCTGTGATTCACCTGTAACAGCATTATCCACTACCTCCGGAGGTCTGAAGTCTGCTGAGCCGGCATACGATCTTGCATTCTCCCCTGCTTTCTTACCGAACACCAGCGTCTCGAGGAGCGAGTTCCCCCCGAGCCTGTTGGCACCGTGCACGCTGATGCAAGCGCACTCCCCGCATGCGAAGAAACCCGAAAGCGCGGTCTCGCACCCGGTATTCGCCCCAATGCCGCCCATCGAGTAATGCTGCGCAGGCTGCACGGGTATGGGCTCTTCGATGGGGTCGATGTTCGCGAAGTCCATTGAAATCTGCCGTATCCCCGGCAGCCTCTCCTTTATCCTGTCCGCGCCCAGGTGCATGAGCTCAAGGTGCACGTAGCCGCCATCAAATCCCCTGCCTTCACTGATCTCTGTCATGACAGCCCTTGCGACAATATCCCGCGGGGCGAGGTCAAGCACGTGCGGCGCATAGCGCTTCATGAACCGCTCGCCGTCCCTGTTTGTCAGAATCCCACCCTCCCCGCGCGCACCCTCAGTTATCAGGATGTTCGTGCCAAAAAGCGATGTCGGGTGGAACTGCACCATCTCCATATCCTCAAGCGGAACTCCGCTGCGGTATGCCACTGCGCAGCCCGTACCCGTGTTTATGATCGCGTTGGTCGAGCGCCTGTACACCCGCCCGTATCCTCCGGTCGCGAATATCACTGCCTTTGCCTGGAATCCTGCAACCTCGCCGCTTTTGAGGTTATATCCGACCACCCCTGCGCATTTAGTGCCATCTGCCACAAGCCGTGTGACCAGCCATTCCTCATAGAACATGATGCCGTTCTTCAGAGCCTGCTCATAGATAGTATGCAGCAGGTGGTGACCTGTCCTGTCCTCTGCGTATGCAGTACGTGGATATCCAGCGCCTCCGAATGGACGCTGGGCGATCATTCCGTCATCTGTCCTTGAAAAAAGTGTACCCCATCGTTCCATCTCAATGATACGCGCAGGAGCATCCTGGCACAGGAAAGCCACAGCATCCTGGTCTGCAAGGTAATCGCTTCCTTTTATAGTATCAAAGGCGTGGTCTTCCCACCTGTCGGTTTTCGAGAGCGCGGCATTTATACCACCCTGCGCGGCTACCGAATGCGAACGCAGGGGGTGGACTCTGGAAATGACTGCCACATCGGCGCCCCTGATGGCTAAAGCGGCGCGTAAGCCCGCTAAACCTCCGCCCACGATGATAATGTCGTGCCTGAACATACTTAATAATACTATATGCATCGCTTATATTACTTTACCATGTGTTTTAAATAATCGGGAAAAGAAACATATGAAGGGTTATGAGATTTAAAATCAAGAGATTTGACGGGAAAAGCTCGCGGTATGATATATTCGAAGTGGAACCAGAGCCTCACATGTCGGTGCTTGAGGCGCTTTTTCAGATACAGGATGAGCAGGAC
>DUGO01000177.1 GCA_013331375.1 Candidatus Methanoperedentaceae archaeon
GGAGCATGTTCTCGAAGCTTCCAATGGCGTTATAATACTCTCCCATTTTTCCGCCCATCCTCTTGCCCAAATCTATAATTACTTCCATGGAATTCCTGGTATCGTATAATTTAACCGCAGGCACCCTTAGACCTGCAACAGGATAACCTGTGCTCGGATATACCCTGTCGTCATGCCATCTCTCAAGATAATAGGTATCTGGCAGGATATAATCTGCATAGAGCGCAGTCTCGCTCAGGTAGCTTGAGGTTTCGACTATGAATACATCCTTGAAGGCTTCCCATGCCCTTTGCGGAGCCGGCATCGAGAACAAAGGATTGGTGTAGTAGGTGAAAATCATGCTTAATTTGTAGGGCTTGCCCTCTGCATGGTTATCCGGGATATTCTGGTAAACATTACTTGCGAGGGGCCACTCATCGCTCTTCGCCTCATCCACGCGCTCAAGTTTGTGCTCCTTGAAATCTTTATCTACTTTCTTGGCTATGTCATCCATGTAATCGTCGTCTTTTATGGAAAGAGCAGCGTATGGTGCGCCTATCTGGTACATCACGCCTCCCAAAGCGAACATGCTTCCCACGAGTGCGTTCAATGCATGGATTGCCATGTGATTGTAAGTGCCGTTGGTATGCGCACCTGCGCCCCTCTCGCCGCATGCAATAGCTGGCTTCGTAGTTGCGAACTCCCTCGCCACTCTGATAATTGTTTCAGCAGGTATGCCTGTGATTTCACTGGCTTTAGCAGGAGTGAAATTAATCAAAACATTGTTCCACCAATCTACCAATCCAGAAGTCCATGCTTCCTCAAAGTCCTCTTTTGCAACCGTTTCTCCAGTTCTGAACTTGCGCCCTTTTTCCTTGAAGTCGCCCACAAAACTCCTGTCCCACAGCCCTTCGGTTAAAATTACGTGGGCTATTCCGAGAGCAAGCGCACCGTCAGTTCCCGGTTTGACGGGAAGCCATTCATCAGCTTTTATTGCAGTCGTGGAAAATCTCGTATCCACCATAACCTGCTTTGCTCTCACAGGTCTTCCCCGTCTCATGTGAGCCCATCTCTGCAGCATTAGATTCGTGGGCCTCCATGCCTCAAGCGTGGCTCCTCCGAAGTTCAATACGTAATTGCAATTTTCCCAGTCGTATGCAGCGTAGTCATCAGTGCCGTCAAGGCACAGCCTTGCCTTTTTGCTCGCATCTGCGCAAATTGAGCTATGTCCAAGGTTATTGGGAGTACCATATAGTTTCGTGAAAGTCGTCCACACCGCGCCTGCGCTACCTCTATTCCTCCCGCTCAAAAAGGCTACGGTATGGGATTTTCCCTCCTCGCGGAGCTTTTTCATCCTTGCTGCAATATCATCAAGTGCCTCATCCCATGTAACAGGCTTAAATTTCGGATCTTCATCTTTCCCTTTGTTCGGGTTTGTTCTTTTGAGAGGTTGCTTCACCCTGTCCACATCATAAAGCAACTGTAGCCCTGCATACCCTTTGGGACAGAGCTTGCCGTTGCTGTATGGATGCTCTGGGTTTCCCTCTATCTTAACAGCCCTGCCGTTTATTACTCTTACCTTCGTTCCGCAGCCGGCAGGACACTGGATGCACACGCTTGAGACCCATTTTTCTTGCATTGGTGTTTCAACGCCCTGAGCCAAAGCTTTGATAACAGGCTGCTCGATGGCAAGAACGCCGAGCGTGGCTGCGCCTGCTACGCCAGCAGCTTTTAGAAAACTTCGTCTATCCATTTTTGCTTCAAGAAACATTCCGAATCCTCCATTTCACAATATTACCATCAATATCGTTTTTTCCACTCATAATCCATCCTTCCATTAGACTATAAAGTGGTAAGAATATATAGCTTACTGTTTGGGTATAGTTTGGGAAAAATAATTTAAATACCAAAAACGAACTGCTCACAGTCTTATCAGCCCTTGGGATAAGATAAAGGACGATGCGGGTTGGGGATGGGTGGTTATATAAGGCTAAATTAAACTATTGAAATCATTTAAATTTCATTTCCATGATCTTCGAGAGAAAATATATTGCAGTGCATCCATCGCTTTCCTTTGCGATTATTCCGTTTTTGAGCAAAACATCAAGATGATGCCTTACAGTTTTGTAATCCAAATTCAACGCGTCTGCCAATTGATTTGCATTATACGGCCTCTCATTCAGATGTCTCAGGATTAACGCACGTGTATTCCCCCCGCGTGTTCCTTCCATCAGATATCGCAGCAGTTTTAATTGTTTGTTGGACTCCTTTAGCTCCTGTTTGAGTCTCTTATTTTCGGTTATATCCCTTCCAATGCCATGGACTGCTATCAACCTGTCACCATCCTTGATTAGCCGCCTTTTTATCTCCATCCAGCGATGCTCCCCGTTCTTACAGATTACTTCAAGGACGAACGTCTCCTCCACGGGTCTGCCGGAGATTCTTTTTTTCAAATTATCTCGGGTGATCTTAAGGCTCTCCGGCGTAATCCATCTCGATATGTGCGTGCCGATTATTTCTTCCCTTGTACATCCAAGCAGCTTGAGTGCCGTATTGTTTACTTCCTTGAAGTAGCCTTCAGAGTCGTAGACGTAG
>DUGO01000069.1 GCA_013331375.1 Candidatus Methanoperedentaceae archaeon
TAAGTTAATCGAAATGCTCTTAAGTATAATCACCGGAATATACCGGTGAGGAGCTTTGATGTACGATATAATAATCATTGGCGGCGGTCCCGCAGGGCTCACAGCCTCCATCTACGGGGCGCGCTTTAACCTGAAGGTGCTTGTGCTCGCAGATTCGGTCGGGGGGCATGCAGCAGAGGCATATCTTGTAGAGAACTATCCCGGATTCGGACCAATCAACGGCATGGAGCTCATGAATAAGATGGGGGAGCAGGCTGAATCGCAGGGCGTTGAGATAAGGTTCGAGCATGCGGCAAAAATCCGCAAGACTCAGGCTGGCTTTAAGGTAACTTCAGGAGGCGGCGAATATGACACGAGGACAGTGCTCATCGCATCAGGTACCGAGCGCCAGAGGCTCGGGGTAAAAGGCGAGGCTGAGTTCGAGGGTAAAGGCGTGTCTTACTGNNCGTGAAAGGGGAACTTGAGTTTACTGGAAAAGGGGTTTCTTACTGCGCCACATGCGACGGCTTCTTTTTCAAAGGCAAAACAGTGGCTGTAATCGGTGGCGGGGATGCCGCGCTTTCGGGAGCCGAGATGCTCGCAGACCTCGCGGCAAAGGTCTATATCGTGCACAGGAGGCAGGAGTTCAGGGGCGAGCCTGTCAAGCTTGACCGCCTGAAGTCAAAGCCTAACATCCAGTTCGTGCTCGACTGCATTGTGGAAGAGGTCAGGGGAGATAAGACCGTAAATGCAATAATTATTAAGAATGTCGCCGCAGGGGAGAAGGTAGAACTCAGGGTCGATGGCGTATTTGTTGAGATAGGCGCAGTACCGTCAAGCGAAATCGCGAAAGAGCTCGATGCGGGGCTTGACAGCAGCGGCTACATCATCGTGGATGATTCGCAGAGAACGACTATTGAAGGAGTTTACGCTGCAGGCGATATCAGCACAGGCTCGAACAGGTTCAGGCAGATAATCACAGCAGCAGCCGAGGGCGCTATCGCAGCAGATGCGATATACAGGTATCTGAAATCAAAGTCTCAGTGATGGTGCTCTTCGCCCTCATGCGATGGACTGTGCCATAGTTCCTTCTGTCGCCTTTCGAACGCCTCATCGCAGGCGCTCAAGCATTCTTCGCACAGGCTCACCGTCTCTTCCCTGTAGTTTGGAGGCTCGAACGTCGGGACGTTTATGGTCGCAGCGAACAGGGGAACATCCTTCTTGTAGCACAGCGCGCACCTGGTGCCGCTTGCTGGAGTCCGCGCTTTGCCTGCCTCATGGCATGCGTTCAGGCATTCCTCGTTAAGTCCTTTCCAGTTTCCGGTGGGGAAAGCGCTACCATAAGCGTCAATCTTTACCTTTACCGGGCACAGCGTGGGGCGGCTGACACCGCACAGGTCACAGTCTGCCATTGTATTCACCTCACTCCAATCGCATTTGCCGCACTTACAGACCAGTCGATGAACGGTTCGGGATACAAGCCTATGATAAGAACTACTAACAGGGCAAGCGTTATGGCTGCCACGTACGGAATGGGCTCTGAGATACGGTCACCAGCCGGCGGCAGCACATACATGTACTTCACGAGCCTTGCGTAGTAGTAAAGCGAAAGCGCGCTGTTCAGGATGGCTATTACCGCCAGCCATATGTATCCGGGTGTCTCTATGGTCGCTGAGAATAGCACGAACTTCCCTACAAAACCTGCCGTGGGCGGGATACCGGCAAGCGCAAATGCGAATACCGCAAGCGCAAAGGCTGTTACCGGGGCACGTTTGCCAAGTCCTGCGAAATTATCGAGGTGGTCGGCTCCCTGCGAGTCCTTCTTATCAGACAAAATCATGTACGTGACGACCGCGACCGCAAGGAACGCGCCGCCCTTCATGAACGCATGCCCTATGGCAAGCAGAATGCCTCCACCGACTGCAAGCGGTGACATGACGACGAATGCCATTGAGATGTACCCAGCCTGGGCAATCGACGAGTATGCGAGCATTCGCTTGATGCTCCTCTGTGATATCGCAACAAGGTTGCCGAAGGTCATTGTCAGGACAGCCAGTATAGCGAACGTGAACCTGATATCAACCTTGGCGACAATTAGTGCGAGGAGCAGCACCCTGAAAGCAGCAACGAATCCCATTTTCTTTGAGCCTGCTGCGAGCATTGCCGCGACCACGTCGGGCGCTGCCTGGTACGTATCTGGAGCCCACATGTGGAAGGGCACAAGAGCCATCTTGAACGCAAAGCCTGCGATGAGCGTAAGTATAGTAATCACGCCGATAGCGCCAGTCAGCATAGCAGGATTCTCGGAGTAGAACTTCACTATGTCAGGTATATTCGTCAATCCGCCGCTCGTCCCGTACACGAGCGAAAGCCCGAACAAGAGTATGGCTGATGAGAACGAGCCGATGAGGAAGTACTTCAGCGAGGCTTCCACTGAAAACGCGTTCTTCTTGTCGAACCCGGCAAGAACGTATGTGGACAGGCTTGCCAGCTCAAATCCCACGAAGAGCGTGGTGATGTCGTTTGCAGAAGCTGCAAGCATCATCCCTACCGTGGCAAACAGCAGCAGCGCGTAGTATTCGTCCTGGTTGGGATGGTCCCTGTAATACCTGATTGATGCGATGACAGTCAGCAGCGTTACTGCCGCGAATACGAGCTTGAATACCTGCGACAGCGGGTCAACCACCATGGTCCTGTAGAACAGCTCCTCTGAACCGCCTGTAAGCTTACCGCTTACGAATATCGCGATAATGGAGACCAGCAGGGCTGCAGCACTTATGACAGCGAGCGAACGCTTGTTCTTGAGGACAAGCCCCAGCAGTATCACAAGGATTGCAGAAGCGGAAAGCACTGCCTCGGGTATGATAAGGCTATAGTCTGTCATTTCACTACCTCCAGCAGGCTGACGAGCTGCGCCGAACCCGAGTTCATCATATCGATAATTGGTGACGGGTATAGCCCGAACAGGATTATCAGCAGGACGAATACAGACATCGCATACAGCTCGTAGTTCGCAAGGTCATGCACATGGTCGTACTTATCCGGAAGCACGCCGAACATGGCGCGCTGCATCGCCCACAGGTGATATGCTGCAGTAACCACGATGCCCCCGAATATGGCGAACAGTACATAGGGTTTCAGGTTGAGCAGGACTGACGTGTACGAGCCCGTGAGCACGAGGAACTCAGCCACAAACCCGCTCATGCCCGGCAGCCCCAACGATGCGAGGAAGCCTGCGAGCATCAGGAACGTGAATTTTGGCATCCGCTGAGCGAGCCCGCCCAGGTCCTGGATGATTCGTGTACCTGCTGAATGCTGGATGACGCCGCATGACATGAACAGCACGCTTGTAATCAATCCGTGGGAGAATTGCTGGAACATGGCTCCACCGACCGAGAGCGGCACGAGCGAGGCTGCACCCAGCGTGACATAGCCCATGTGGCTGATGCTTGAGTAAGCGACCATCTTCTTCAGGTCTTTCTGGGCAAGCGCAAGGAACGTACCCCAGATAATGCTCAGGAGTCCGATTACAGCCATCACTGTTATGAGGCTGGTCTCCCAGGTCCCTGTGAAGGGCAGGAGCGGCAGTATTATCCTGAACAGCCCGTAGCCCCCCATCTTCAGGAGAAGCGCCGCAAGTATAACGCTGCCGGCAGTGGGCGCTTCAACGTGCGCATCCGGCAGCCATGTATGGAACGGCACAGCCGGCATCTTTACAAGGAACCCGAAGAGCAATGCCAGGAATATGACAGCTTTCAGGGATTCGGACGTAAAGCCCTGGTATGACTGCAGCAAATAAAGCATGTCGAACGTCCTTGCCCCTGTGGCGGGATTTGCCGGGGCTGTGAAGTACAGGGCAAAAATGGCGAGCAGCATCACCAGGCTTGCCACGTGTGTATATATTATGAACTTGATAGCAGAGTAGTCTTTCCTTGGACCTCCCCATATGCTGATGAGGAAATACATGGGCAGTAGCACGATTTCCCAGAATATGTAGAACAGGAAGAAATCGAGTGAAGTGAATACACCCAGCACGCCTACCTGCTCAAGCAGGATGAACCCGAAGAACCGGTTTGGCTGCTTGTCCTCGCCCCATGCGTAAAGCACTGTGAGCGTAATGACGATGTTGGACAGCAGAACCAGCGGCATGCTGATGCCGTCAACGCCCACTTTATATGAGATGCCAAGCGAGGGTATCCAGGATGCAGCCTCTACGAATCGCAGGGTTGTGAGCTGGTGCACGAGCACGGATTTGTTCTGCGAATAACCAAAGAACATCAGGAGAGAGATTATGAGCGATACAGCCGAGCTGAAAATCGCAATCGTCCTTGCCTGCGCGCGAGTCCTTGTGAGAAACGCGGCTATTGCTCCGAGCAGTGGGATGCCAATCATCAGTGTGATCATGGGTGCCATTTCAGAACCTCCCTGTAATAATGTTGATAGAAATCGCTATAAGCGTCACGCCTATGATGACCGCGGTCGCGTAGTTCTGCACCACGCCGGTCTGGACTTTGCGCAGGAGCTCACTGCATGCAATCAGGAAGCCGCTGATGCCGTCTATGATACCGTCAATCACTTTCCGGTCTGTCCATTCGCCCAGCATTGCAAATAGCTGGTGCGTTATGATTACGCCTATTATGTCAGTGAACAGGTTATCGAGATAGTACCTGTTGACAAGCAGCCTGTAGAGTGGATTGCTGGATTTGATAATTCTGCTCATGTCCAGGAGCCGCCTGTTGTAGATGAGCCACGCGATTATAAATCCCCCGACGCCAGCTATAATCGGGATAGACTGTACAGCCGTGCCTGCATGTGCAATCTCCCCGAGCGCGTACCCTCCGAGCGGTGCAAGCTCAACCACAAGCTCGTGCTCGTAGCTTTCGCTGACGAACGGGATGAACAGTGAAACAGCAAGCCCGCCGAACACAAGGGCAAGTATTCCCAGGATGGCAAGAGGTATGGTCATGACCGCAGGAGACTCATGCGCATGGCGCTCTGAACGCGGCTTGCCTGTGAACGTCATGAACCACAGCCTGAAGGTGTATATCGAGGTTAGCACCGCGGCTGCAGCGCTGAAAAAGAACGGGAGCATGTCGCCGGTGGACTGCCAGAAGGTGTACGCGCCTTCAAGGATGATCGCATCCTTGCTGAAGAACCCGCTTGTGGGAGGGATGCCCGCAAGCGCAAAAGCCCCCAGGAGCATTGTTATGGCTGTGACCTTCATCTTCCCCAACAGCCCGCCCATTTCACGAATATCGTTAGTAGCCATCGCATGTATGACACTGCCAGCGCAGAGGAAGAGCAGCGCTTTGAAGAATGCGTGGCTTATGAGATGGAACATGGAGATGCCCACAGCCTCAGCACCTATCACAGCGCCCATACCGAGCCCGAGCATCATGTAGCCCAGCTGGCTAACGGTAGAATAGGCAAGCACCCTCTTTATATCGTTCATTACAAGCCCCATCGTGCTTGCTAAGAGTGCAGTGAAACCGCCTATGTACGCAACGACAATGAGAGAGTCGGGTGCAGCAAGGTACATGGGAAACGTCCTTGCCACAAGATAAACGCCAGCCGTGACCATTGTTGCAGCGTGGATGAGCGCTGACACAGTAGTCGGACCTTCCATGGCGTCAGGAAGCCAGCCGTGGAGCGGGAACTGACCGGATTTGCCTACCGCGCCGCCAAAGAACAGCAGGGTTATGAGCGTAAGCTGACCTGATGGGATGCGGGATACGTTCTCGAATATGGTCGTGAACTGGAGCAGGTACGTGCCAGATGGCAGGTCCAGTTTAATCATGTTAAAGTACAATAGAACTATGCCTGCAAGGAACAGCACGTCGCCCACCCTGGTCACAAGGAACGCTTTTTTGGCTGCCGCAGCTGCGGATGGTTTCCTGTACCAGAATCCGATGAGCAGGTATGAGCACAGCCCCACAAGCTCCCATGCCATGAAGAACTGCAGGATGTTATCTGAGAGCACAACCCCAAGCATCGCGGCTGTGAAGAGCGATGTCTCGGCAAAGTATCGCGGCTTTCCGGGGTCATGTGACATGTAGCCTACAGCATATATGTGTATGAGAAGGCTCACGAACGAGACCATGACCAGCATCACTGAAGCCAGAGGATCTATGAGTATGCCGAAATTAAGCACAGAGAACCAGGGCATTGACTGGTGTATTGGCTCGCCGTGCGGGTATATCTGCAGGAATATCAGGATGGAAATTGCAGCAGAACCTGCTATGGCGAGGATTGAGAATATCGCTCCTCCCGCAGGCAGCCTCCTGCCGAACGCAAGCGTCAGGACGAATGCTATGACTGGCAGGATGGGAATCAGGAATGCGAAGTCGCTTATCATGTTACCACCTCAATAGATTGACTCTTGTCAGGTCGATGTCCTCATGCGATTTGAATATCAGGAGCAGTATGGCGAACCCAATGGCTGCCTCTGCCGCAGCAACTGCGATGGACAGCAGCACGAACACGTGCCCTGAGACCGTATTGAACTGTGTCGAGAACGCGACGATGTTTATATTTGCCGCGTTCAGCATGAGCTCTATGCACATCAGGATTATGATGCCGTTCCTCTGCGACATCACGCCGTAAACCCCNNAACCCCTATCGTGAACATAGCAGCCGCAAGTATAAGGTAATAATATAATGGTATCACTGGGATTCCTCCTTCTTTGCGAGATATATTGCACCGATGAGCGCTGCAAGGAGCAGGAGCGACAGCACTTCGAACGGGAGGACGTACGTGGTGAGCAGCGCTTTACCCACATGCTTTATGCCGCTCTGGTCAGTCACGTTGCCCTGACCGTCTATGTACGTGATGTCCCTGGGCTTGCCCCAGGGGGTGTCCACCGCTGCAAATGCTATGACTATGAAGAGCATCAGGGCTACAAGAACATTAAGCATCCGGAATACGATTCGTTCACTCATCTGTGCCCACCTTCCGCTTGGTCAGCATGACCGCGAACAGTATGACCACGCCGATTGCACCCACATAAACAAGGATCTGGATGACTCCGATGAACTGGGCGTTCAGCAGTATATATACCCCTGCTGTCCCCATCAGTGCAGCAATGCAAAACAGTGCGCAGTGAACGATCTCTTTGGCTTTTATGACCATGATTGACGATGCAACCGTTATGGCAGCAATTACAAAG